>JAJYPG010000032.1 GCA_021795535.1 Planctomycetota bacterium | reverse complement strand
GTGGCTTTTCAGGTTGACAAATCCTCTTTACTGATGGAATATTGCATATATATTTGCGGTGCAGGGAGCGTCCGCGGTTAATTTTCATGGACGAGTGTATCTGGAAGGGGATGTCCGTTCGTGATTGCCAACACAGGTATCAACAAATATCGTGGTTTTACGCTTCTTGAAATGATGGTGGTTCTGGCGGTTATTGGCGTGCTGATTTCCATTGGCATTGCGGTTGCCGCCCAGGTGCTGCAAACATCTGATCGCAAACTGACCATGATGGAACTTCACGATCTGAACGATGCCCTGCTGCTGTTGGAACACCGCACCGGCGGCCAGCCCACATCCATTGTTGATTTTCTCACTCAATATCAGCGTATGTATATTTATCAGGATTCCAACGGGGTGTGGCGCCAGCGCCCCAATCTGCTTACGGAATTGCCGCAAAATCTGGTTGTGAGCGGCCAGATCTCCGTGCCCAATGGCGGCACCATGCGGGGCATCATGCAAGTGAATGATGGCTATGGCCATCAACTTCTACTGTTTGCCAGCACGTTGCAAAACCCCCACGCCCCCTGTTTTATCTCCGCCGGGCCTGACGGCTATTACAACACCCCGGACGACCTTCACAGCTATGATCCGTGATGTTGGCGTGGTTTGGCATTACAACCTTGTTTTCCCCGGCTTGGAGGGTTTAACGGACTTGGAAAAAGTATGCATCCAGGTGGTGGCGTCGGATTTATTCAAGGTTCCATCGGCCACACCAAGTCCCAAGGCGATGACTTGCGTATCGTTTGCTGTAACCTCGAATCCATTGTTATCCAGAAAAATCATTCCAGTCAAAACGGCGCAGCGTTTATTGCCATCATGGAAAGCATGAGCCTGGCAAACATGAAATACATACGCCGCCGCCATCGCCGGTATATCTGGATGAAGATATTGTCCGCCGAATGCCGCCTGTGGCATCATGAACGCCGATTCAAGCAGGCCCAGATCACGAATTCCGGCCAAGCCGCCATGCCCGCCGAGCGTATCATCATGGATAGCAATAACTTCATCAACCGTAAGGAATAAAATAGCGGATTCACTCATTTGGCAAGCTCCGCCAAGGCGTGAGCATAACGTGTGCGAAATTTCGCCAGTGATTTTTGCAGCCGCTCCTTGCCGATTCCCGCCTTGGCCGGCGTGATGATCAGTCGCGGTCCATCCACGGTGATCTGAACCTTGTCACCAACATGCAGCCCGGCCAGGTCCAGCAGGGTGTTGTCCAGGGGAATGGCGGTTCCGTTGCCCACTTTGCGAATGACTTTGACTAAACTCATGATGTTGCTCCTGCGCTGGATTACGCTCTGACCGTCAGGCTGTAGATGCCCTGTTCTTATTACATTGTAATCACGTATGCGCGTAAAAGCAAAGGTTATGCTCGTTATTACTCACGCACGCGGTCATGGGGGAAGGCCTGGTTTAGCCGACGGCGGCGCTTTTCGCAGTTGCAGTTTTTGCCGCCAAAAATATCGCGGCGTGTGATACGGTTAATGAATTGTCCAATAGGATCGGCGACCCGGTGAATCCAATCTCCCAGACCGCGGGGACGGCCTTGATAATCTTTGCAGATGGCGCAAATTCCATGGCTTGGCTTGCCACCAAAGCGGCCCAGGGCACAGCATCCGCCACCCGCCACGCCGCAGTCTGACCAGTGTTGGCAATCCGTTTTCATGCAATCTCCACGGTGGAACGTATATCGCACCCGCCTGTACGTGTATAGGTGCCGCTGAATGTTGCGCCACCCGCCTTTTGTCCTTGCCAGACAATTTCACCACCGGCAGGGGCATTCTGGCAAATGATCTGCATAAAAAAAATGCCTGCCGCGGCATCAAACCAGACACTGCTTATACCCGGTGGGGAGAATTCCCACATCCGCACAGAATTAAATTTGCACGCAAAACATCCATTGGCTCCGGAAAAACATTGGCCATTGGAATAGGTGCATGTGCTGGCTTGAAAAAATTGGAAGGTGCCGTCCCATTGGCAATCGGAGGATAGTTCCGCGGTGCAATCCATACATGGCGAAAAATAGGTATCGGTGTAGTTGAGAATGGCAATGGCACTGGGGGCATTGGCACACGGATTGGTGGTGCCGGAACAGCAACAACTCTCTCCGTTGCCCGCCAATACCTGTCCGCCGTTGCTGGAAAGCCGCCGTGCCGCGTCTGTTCCCAGTTGATTCAAAGGTCCCGCCATCGTGTGTCCTGTTTATATTCGCCACCCGATTAAGGAGTTATAGCGAACCGGCGGGGGGGTAACGCGGCAATCAGGTAAGTAATAGGTCTGAAGTAACTTCCCGGCGCCAATATGCGGATTCGTTGAGGTGAAAAGTATGCAACATTCATGCGTGAAAGTTACTCAATCCGCGTTGTTTCCGCCAAAAGCTGATTCAACAGTACCGTTGTGCCATGTAAATCTGTCCATCGACGGATGTAATTCAGGTCAATCTTCCGCGGTGTTTGAACCGCCAGAACGCTTTTTATGTCGGAAATATCCTTGCCTCGTCTGGCAATGCCTGCCCAGCGAATCTTGGTGACAATGACATCTTCAACCGTGGGGATAAATACCGCACGTTCAAGAAATGTAATTTGCAGTCGCCGCTTAAATCGTTCACGATCATGCGGGTCTGCGGAAAGCCCGAAGAATTCAATGAAAAATCCGGTCTCAATGTGGGCGATAACCCGGCGGGTTGTTGACGTAATAGATTCAAAAGAAAACTGGGGATCAAGCTTGTAACCAGCGCCTAAACGGGTGGAAATCACGTTTACATCCGGACCTTGCGGCGAGAGTACAAAATCTGCGTCATTGGTATTCCGAGGAATGCCGTAAAGGTTGGTGGCAAGCGAACCAGTCAGCATATATTCCGCATTGAGGCTGTTAATCACATCAATAATTTCGATGGCGACATCAAGAACATTCATTGGCTCGTATCCAATCTGCGAACAACCGCCAGACGTTCGAGATACAGTTGGCGCAGGGCCGCGGCATCAGCTTCGGGATGTTGCATTTTCAACGCCGCAAGGATTAATGCCCGGTTCAGGTCAAATAACTCCAATCCGGTGCGTAGTTTACGTTCCGGAGACATTGTGCGGGCGTTGCGTATCTTGTCCTTCTCAATGGCATCCACCGCTTCGCTGGTATATTTAATCATGTGCATAACGGGTTGCTTGCCCGAACTCCATGGCGTTCATTAGTAGTAGTGGTCATTATAGCGTATCAATGAAATTCCATCCCGGTGACAATTGCACGGACTGTTTTCACCCGCTTGACTTTGTTAGAAGAAGAATGCAGACGGCCCATGACGGAAGCCTGCGCTTTAGTGCGTTATTCCGTATACGTGTCACAGGCCGCGTCTCAGCGCATTTTTGCCAGAGGTACTGCCAGGGAAATCCAGTGTTGTAGTATTAAAAACCCATTCAATGATACGCCGCATGCTGCAAATAGACGGCGATAAGGTCATACGCCACATGCGTACCGACATCCACCCCGAATCCGCGAAAAATAAAGATGCCGCCAAAATAAATGCCCGCCGCGGTGCGGAAGAAGAAGGTTTGGGGAGTAAATGGCTCGGTTCCCAGATAATGGTACAGCGAAAAGAGCACCGCCGAGCCAACCACGGCCAGCACAAGCGACCAGCCAAAGGAAATCCGCAGCAGGTCCTTAAACACAAACAGAAGTGTGGTGAGCAAGATCAGGCGAAAAAGCAGTTCTTCATAGATGCCCGCGCCAATGGAAAGCACCGCCTGGGTTTCCCAGGGTTGGCGGCTGGTTGCCGTGGAGCTTGTCTGGCCATCGAGGGTCGCCCCGTGGGCGACGACAAGTGCAAAAAAGACGATAGGCAAAGACCATAGCAGGCATTCCCCCAGCATTCCCATATAAAGCAGCGGATCAAATTCCCACGGGTCTTTCCGCAGGAAATGCCACCCCAACAGCATAATCACCAGTGCCAGCGCCGGAAGATAGTTGCCCGCCACCCCCACCGAGGCAAAAAATCGCAGCATTAACTGAAAGGCGATGACAATCGGTTCGGCGCTGGTTCGCGGAATCCATGGATGCAGCGTGATGCCTATTTGATACAGTGCCAGCAGTGGAAGCAGAAATATCAGGCATTGCAGCGGGCGGTGTGTGCGGTCCAGGTAGGTTTTTCCATGGCCGATGCCGATACGTTTGGGTTGAGTGTTGAGTTTTGCCATCCGTGCATTTCCGGCCAGAGCCAATACCAGTTTGGGGACGCATCATAGCACCAGATACCAACCGCTGGCCAGCAAGAAGCACACCCTCCCGATGGCTCTGGAGACTATCGGGATCGAAAAGGCGGCATTGTAACAGGCAGAATACCGTTCGCCAGTGTCGTCCTTCCTTCACAGTCCCGGAAGTGTGCTGGCCCTTTTTGGAGGCGGTGGTTGCGGTATCGGTTTGCTGTAGCGCATATATTCTGAGTTCTCAAGAGGTTTCAAGGAAAATAACAATGAAGAGGCCGCTCTTGACCAAGCCTTTGACAAAATATATGATTGTTTTCAGACAAACATAAATTGCTTCGCATTAACGTCAAAATATGCGAAATGGATTGTCTCGCGGGCGGTTGAGCTGGTTTTGCCCAACCTTGCCGCACTTGCAAAATCAACTGCTTACAGGGGTGTGTTATGCTCAACAGTATGGCAAGCAAAACCAATGACCCGTTTGCCTCCAAGGCGAATCAGACGCATGAGACGTTGCAGGCCTTTGGTCGCCAACTGCGCTTCCAGCGTTACGCCCGGAACCTGACGCTCGATCAACTTGCCGCCGCTACTGGCATCAGTAAGCCATATCTATCCAATATTGAAACCGCGCGGCTGACCGGACCTCCATCCGCGGACAAACTTAGTCTGTTGGAGCAGACCTTGGCTCTTCCCGCGGGATCGCTGGTGGCACAGGCTGATTGGCTGCGTACCCCGCCGTCCGTTCGCGCCTTATTTTCCGGGCCGGACGCAGCCGGGAAGTACTCCGTCGACAATAGCCTTCCGCGTCGCTCCGATGGCGCTGTTGATCTGGATCAGCTTTTTCAAGCCGCGCGGCAAGCCACCAACCGCTTGGACGACAAAAACAATCCGCGCCACGTCGACCCGCAGGCCGACGATCCCGGGCGCCAGCCACGGCCAATCGGATTGTCCCCATTCATTCCCCTTTCCCGCATACCACTTATCAACCGTGTGGCCGCGGGAAACGCTGCGGAATTTACCGATCTGGATTATCCGGTCGGTATTGCGGACCGCTATGTTTCCGCACCTTGTCCGCCCGCCCCACCTGCGGACTCATTGGCCGCGGGCGAGGCAGATGCGAATATGTTTGCCTTGCGCATTGAGGGCGATTCCATGGAGCCACTCTACCATCAGGGTGATATTGTCGTTTTTTCCTCCACCCAACCGCCGCGTGATGGGGATGATTGCCTGGTGCGGCTGGATGATGCGGAAAATTTTTCCACCACCTTCAAGCGTGTTGAGTTTGCAACGGAAAATAATGATTCCAATGCCGATGCACCCTATCTGACGCTGGTTCCGCTGAATGTTGCCTACGCGCGGCGAAGTTGCCGCCGCGGGCAAATTACCGGACTTTACCCAGCCTTGTGGCGTATTACACCAGCCAATGCCCGCGCTAATTCAGATTCCGCTATGGAGCACGCCACTACAACACCCGCAGGCACTCCCAAAGCAAATGCCGCGGATTCGCGTAATCCGCCTGCAAAGCAACGCCGTCGCCGGCGTAAGGGACCCATACCGATTGAATCCTCTTTTCCAACCGCATCGCGCGGCGATACACCGATCGCCTCTGATGCGTTATCTTCCGGTCAGGAAACGGACAGATTTTCACTGGAGAATGATTAAGCCGCAAGCCTTAACAGCGCAGCAAAAACCGTCCACAAGAATTCTGATTGTCGGATTTTCACTTATTGAAAATTAAAAACAAGGCAGGCAATTCCGTTCGGCGTCGAAGCCGTTTTATAGTGAATTGATACAGCGAATGGAACGTGGGGTGTGCGTTTAGCTCTGTTTTCCACGTTTCTTTTTGCCGTATTTCTTTTTTCCGGTTTTCTTTTTCATGATTGTTTTCCGTTAGTAATGTTTCCGCTTCTCCGCCGGTCCATAACCGGAATCGGATAATGCAGGTTAGCCGCAGATGCCGCGGGCGTCAACAGAAAAGGGCAGCGCCGCTGCGCCGGGTGTGCCCGTTTTTATCGGGAACCTGAAAAAGCACATGCGTGCCGACAGGCACGCCCCTGGGAGGGCGGGTGTCCTCACCCGCTTTGGGTCGGCAACGTTACCTGCATAAGAGCGAAACCCGCTGTTCTGCATGGCGTTTTGCAAATCCCGATACAAACGGGCACACCCGCTGCGCCGAGAACCGTAGAACAGGAGAAAGTTAAGCAGGGAATCTCAAGGAAAGAAGGCAAAAAACAGGCGGCAAAACACGATGGAGGGGTGTTGGTATTACCGGCCACAAATCCCCGAAGTGCCTTATTCCACCGTAACGCTTTTGGCTAAATTTCGCGGCTTGTCCACATTGCAGCCGCGGGCCACAGCGGCGTGATAGGCCAGCAGTTGCAACGGCATGACGGTAAGCAGCGGCTGCAACGGCTCAATGGTATCTGGCACGGTAAATACATGATCAGCCACGGTGCGGATATGCTCATCACCTTCCGAGGCCACGGCAATAATGCGGCCACCACGGGCTTTTACTTCCTGTATATTGCCCAGCAGTTTTTCGTATTGTGTGCCGCGTGTGGCAATGAAAACGGCGGGCATTCCGGGGTTGATCAAGGCAATCGGGCCATGCTTCATTTCAGCCGCGGGCAGGCCTTCGGCGTGGATGTAGCTGATTTCCTTGAGTTTCAAGGCTCCTTCCAGGGCAACCGGGTAATTAAAACCGCGACCTAAAAAGAGCCAGTTTTCGCGGTGGCAATACCGGGTGGTAACATCGCGAATCTGTTCGCTTTGCTCCAGCACATGGCGCATCTGTTCGGGAATGCGTTCCAGGGCGGTGAGGAATTGGTCCAGAACGGTTTGCGACATGTATTTGCGTCTGGCGATGGAAAGGGCGAGAAGAACCTCAACAACAATCTGGCCACAGAAAGCCTTGGTGCTTGCGACGCCAATTTCCGGACCAACGTGCAAGTAAATTCCCGCGTCGGTCTCGCGGGCGATGGTACTGCCCACCACATTGACAATGCCCAGGCTCATAGCGCCGCGGTCTTTGGCTTCACGCAGTGCGGCAAGTGTATCGGCGGTTTCACCGGACTGGCTGATGGCCAGAACAATGGTGCCATCCTCAATAATGGGATTGCGGTAGCGGAATTCGCTGGCATATTCCACTTCGGTGGGAATTTTGGCCAGTTCCTCAAACAGAAATTCACCCACCAGGCCCGCGTGCCATGCGGTGCCGCAGCCGGTAATGATAATGCGGCGGGCACGGACAATATCGCGGCTAAGCTGGGAAATGCCGCCCAGAACCACGCGTCCCTCATTTTTATCCACCCGGCCGCGCAAACAATTGGCGATCGCTTCGGGCTGTTCAAAAATTTCCTTAAGCATAAAGTGGGTAAAACCGCCGAGTTCAATCTGTTGAAGTGAAAATTCCACTTCTGTAACCTGTTTGGTGACGGGAATGTCGTCAATGGTTGTGGTGGTGAAGGTTTTGGGCGTAAGCAGGGCCATTTCATTGTCATTCAAATAAACCACCTGTGTGGTGTGTTCCACAATGGCCGCGGCATCGGATGCCACAATGTATTCATCCTTTCCCACGCCAATAATCAACGGTGATCCACGACGGGCCACCACCAGATGATCTGGTTCATCCTTGGCCATAACGGCGATGCCATAAGTGCCGCGAACTTCGTGCAATGCGGTCTGCACAGCCTTTAGCAGATTGCCCTGATAAAAATGTCCGACCAGCATGGCAAGCACTTCGGTGTCGGTCTGGCTGACAAAGGTGTGTCCTTTGGACTGCAGGAACTGTTTGATGGCGGAATAGTTTTCAATGATGCCGTTGTGAACGAGCGCGACCGTGCCAAGGTCATCGGTATGGGGGTGGGCGTTTACTTCAGTTGGCGCGCCGTGAGTAGCCCAGCGTGTGTGGGCCATGCCTATGTGACCATGGGGAACTTTGTTTTCTTCATCCAGGGCCGCTTCCAGCACACTGATGCGTCCGGCGGCTTTTCGGATGAAAAAACCGTTCGGTCCGCCAATGCAGACGCCGGAGGAATCATAACCGCGGTATTCCAACCGCTTGAGGCCTTCAAGTAGGAGGGAGCTAACCTGCTTTTTACCGACATAGGCAACTATTCCGCACATGCGAAAAATCTCCTGCGCAAGAACATAATCTTAGGAGGTTATCGGAAGAACCTCACGCCTTACTATAGCACATTTTTAAGTTCGCAAGGACGGGACGAGGGATTTTCACCACCAGGCTCCAAGGCACAAAGACGGACGACGGACTACGACGGATTCACTGGAGGAAAAAGTGGAAACAGAGGGGGACGAATTACCACGACGGGATCAGCCACAGAGGGCATAGCGCGGC
>JAJYPG010000031.1 GCA_021795535.1 Planctomycetota bacterium | reverse complement strand
GCGGATTTTTACCGATTCCCGGGGCCGACAGCACAATTGGTCACGTGAACTTTTGCGGCGGCTTGCCCATAAGCAACAGGCCAACGGAAGTTGGCAAAACACCAGCAACGGTGCATGGTTGGAGGGGAACCGAACTATGGCCACATCATACGCCTTGCTGACCTTGGAGGAAATACAACACTGAATATCCAGAAAAAACAGTTTTTGCAATGTATCCAGATATATCGGGACACCCCAATCAGGATCAAGGCGAGTCGGTAGACCAACACCGCCATTACCGGCTTGCGGCCCAGCCAGAGGCCAGGTGGACCAGCCACAAAGGCTGGGGGCCACGAATATAAAACTTTGGAGATTTTATGAAAAAGAAGACCTTTTTCCTGCGCGGTTTCCGCGCGCATTATGCACCAATCGTTCTGGTGGCGGCAATCCATGGCCATGCCGCGGCCAGCGCCGCACCTGCAGACAAACCTGGTTGGACCTCTGGCCCAACCACACCAACTCCATCGTCCTGGGCGGAGACCAGTCGGCAGCTTCAATTGCTGCAGCGGCAGGTCGCAACCTTGCAGCGACGGCTGAAAGGTTATCACAAGCTCAAGATTCGCGTGCAACAACTGTTGCGGCAGGAGAACAGCGTTTGGAACAGCCAACAAAATGCCGCCTTCGTGCGGCGTCTGGCAACGCAGGTACTGGCGGAATCTCGGCGGCAACAGAGGCGGATGGTCGGCATTCAGGCGGACTATGACAATGGCTTTTTCATTCGCTCGGAGGATAAGCGAACAGAACTGGTGATCAATGGCGAGCTTCAATACCGCTACATGTTTACCCATTCCGCGGCGGAAATTACCGGGGCTTCCGCGGGAGATACCAACGGGTTTTTCTTTCGGCGGGCGCGCCTCAGCTTTTCTGGCACTATTCTTTCACCACGGGTCTTTTACATGATTCAAGGGGATTTCGCGGGCGAATCCAGCAATCAGGGAAATTTCCAACTGAATAATCTCTTTCTCAGCTATTCCATTAACCCACTGCTTAACCTGCGGTTTGGTTCGTATGCGGTGCCCTTCAGCAAATTGCAATGGTGGGAAAACGACACGGGACTGGACCTGCAGGAATTTCCGGAATCCTTTCTGCCTTTCGATCCGGACCATTCGCTGGGCGTGAGTCTGTTTGGCGACATCCTGCCCAACCAACTAAGCTACGAAGTGATGGTCAACAATGGTTCCCAGGCGAATCTGGTCGGTTACTCCGCGGATACACCTGGTGCAAGGGATAATCGCATGGGTTTTTATGGCCGGATTCAATTCGCCGGTGCTGGCCAGGAGTGTGACTTCGCCAACGAGCCGGACCTGGCTTTTCGACGGCATTTTATCTGGCTGCTGGGCGCGGGCGCTGGTTATGAATCGCAGAACAGCACGCCCAGTGCGTTTCCAGCTCCACAGCAAACGCTGATGCTGAATGGTCTGTCCGCCACAGGCAGAGCGGGTTTCGTGCCACCCATGCCGCTGAATGGGAATATTTTCCGTGCCACGACTGATTTTTCAGCGAAATATCGCGGCTGGTCGTTGGATGCGGCGGCATTTTTCCAGCAGATCAATGATACACTGCCTGCGGGGGCCACGACTGACAATTTCCGTTCAACTTTCGGCCGTGGCGGGCTTTGGCAGCTTGGCTGGTATGTGCAGAGCGGCTATTTTCTGGAGCCGCACCGCTGGGAGCTGGTTGCCCGCGTGGGTGAGTTGCAAAACCAGAGTGGCCCCAATGCCATGCAGACATATACGCTGGGTCTGAATTATTATCTGTTTGGCTACAACGCTCGCATTCAGACGGACGTAACGTATATTCCCACCGCGGCCTACAGCGATCCGCAGACCGGTACTTTCATCAACAGTCGGGATATGATTGTGCAGACACAGTTTCAGATATGCTTCTGAAACAACAGAATATAAATGGAGAAATATGAACACCGTCAAAACCGTAACCAAACCACGAATTGCCATAGTCGGCCTGGGCAACTGCGCCTCCACGCTGGTGCAAGGCCTGAGCTTTTACCGCCGCACCGGTGAAACGGTCGGCCTGATGCACCCGGACATCGGGGGCTGGGGCGCTGGTGATATTGAAATTGCCTGCGCTTTTGATGTGGACAGCCGAAAAATAGGCCGCCGCGTGGGCGAAGCCATTTTCGCCACTCCGAACAACAGCCGTATTTTTGAACCGCATCCCGACGATGGCGGCGCGCTGGTTTATCCCGGTCCGGTGGTGGATGGTGTGGCGGAACATTTGCGCGATGCCAAAAATCCACAACATGTGGCGGTTTCCGCGGCGACGGATGGCGCGACATTGGCACAGGTGCTGGAAACATTGGCCCGCACCAACGCCAATGTGCTGGTGAATTACCTGCCGGTGGGATCGCAACGGGCGACGGAATTTTATGCCGAGGCCTGTCTGCTGGCGGGCATCGGCATGGTCAATTGCATACCGGTGTTTATTGCCAGCAATCCGCACTGGGCGGAAAAGTTTGCCCGGACGGGCCTGCCGCTGGTGGGGGATGATATTAAATCACAATTTGGCGCGACCATTGTTCATCGTCAATTGATGATGGTGGCACAACAACGCGGCATAACAGTTGATACCAGTTACCAGTTAAACGTGGGGGGAAACAACGATTTTCAAAACATGCTGGAACGCAGCCGGCTGGTCAGCAAAAAAGTAAGCAAAACCGAAGCTGTTACCAGCCAGGTGCGCGGCGGCATGAAAGAGCAAAACATTCACATCGGCCCTTCAGACTACATTCCCTTCCTGCATGATAACAAAGTCTGCTACATTCGCATGAACGCCCGTGGCTTTGGCGGCCTACCCATGGAATTGGACCTGAAACTTTCCGTGGAGGATTCCCCTAACAGCGCGGGAATTGTGGTTGATGCCGTACGCTGCGTCTGTTTGGCCAAAAGCCGCAATCAGGGCGGCGTGATTAACCCGGTAAGCGCCGCACTCATGAAGCATCCGCCAGAGCAAATGACCGATCAAGAAGCGGCTGCGGAAATGGATGCCTGGATTTCCGCCACTACGGACTGATGCACACGGCAAGTCGCAGGTGTTCGCGAGGTGAAGTATCATATTCGTCGGACCGGAGTATAATGCCAGTGAAAGATGGCCTGCGGGTTTGCCGCGAGGCGAAGCGCACCGCCTTGGCCGCGTGGCATAAACGTCAATAATTGGCTTTTGACTATGAGTAAAATTTTACTGGCGGTTTCAGAGCAGTGGATGGTGGACAAGCGGATTGACGCGCTGGGTCGCTGGGCCAACCGTCTGGACGCACCGGTTCTGGTGGTGCATGTGGTGGTGGGGCTTTCGGAAACGTCGCGACAGGAAACACCGGGGGAACGGGCATTAAAGCTTATTTCTGAACAGTTGAAAAAAACCACCCCACGGGTGGAAAGCCTGCTGCTTTTTTCCAACGATCTTGTGGATGCCCTGCTGAAAACCGCCCAGGAACATCAAGTCACGATGATTGTGCTGGGCCTTTCCCGCCAGGGTATGCTTGAACGGCTGATAGAAGGCAACCTGCCGCGAGCCATTCTTAATATCAGCCACCTGCCGGTTCTGGCCCTGCCACCGGAATGGGATGGAACGATTTAAGTTGAGGGCCAAAGCCGGAACCAAAGTGGGAAGCGAATTAAAATGGGATTGGCTTTTGAATAATCGGAATATGATTTGATTATCCACGACCTGTTCGCCGAGGTTCCGGGAGGAAGGATTTCGTGACGACGTTTTCACCGTGCGGCAAAGTCACAACCAAAATGTCACGCGGAGACGCGGAATTCGCGGAGATGAGAGGTTGACAGCAATCATGGGGCAGGCCGTTTGCGACATTCAATTTGTAAGCCAGTACCACGGACGGTTTAACGCGGCGGAAATGCGTTTCTGTGATGGCGAATTTCCGGATCGCCCTCCTTTGGCCAGATTATTGCCACCACGTCAAACCGGGGTGTCAGATTTTCCAGACGTCTTTGGGCTATGAATAATTTAGCCGCGTGGCGCAGGAAGCGGCGTTTGGCAGTGCGAATGGTCCGTTCCGGAGATCCGAAGGCCTCCGTCTGCCGTGTGCGCACCTCAATGAAGACAATATCCGTTCCTTCAATTGCGACAATATCGAGTTCCCCGCCGGAAAAACGCTCATTTCGCGCCACCACTTTCATGCCCAGGTTATGCTGAATGTATCGCGCTGCCAGAGCTTCGCCGCGTGCGCCCAATGGCTCGTCCTGGACTTTCCGCCCGCGGGAAAAAAAACCACGTAGTATGTCGCGCAGTGCCATAGCCAGCCCACAAATGTAATACCGCCGCACAAGACTCCGCGCGACGGCAATAAAACACCCCGCGGCTCCTTTCGGAATATTTCGGTCATCGCTGGATCAAACAGGGTTCCGAAAAGCGGCCGCGGGATGAGAAACGCAAGACAGTGCGGGATGGTGCTATCATCCCACCTTTTTGTGTGTATAATAACCGGGCATCGGACTGCCGAGTTTTTTCCATTGTGCGATGATGGCATCAGACTTGCCGGCACTATTAAGCATGTGGAGCTTGCGCTGCACCATTGAAATAATGGCTTCGCGCGCCGGGCCAAGGTAATTACGCGGATCAAATTCGGCGGGCTTGGTGGCAAATACTTCGCGGATTTTCGCGGTCATCGCCAGGCGAAGGTCCGTGTCGATATTTACCTTGCACACGCCATATTTGCTAACGGCCATGTGTATTTGATCTTCTGGAACGCCCTTGGCGTTGGGCATCTGCCCGCCATACTTGTTGACCAGATCAATAAATTCCTGAGGCACGCTGCTGGAGCCGTGCATTACCAGCGGCATGCCGGGACAGGTTTTCATAATTTCTTCAATGCGGTCAAAGGCCAGTTTCGACTCGTGCTTGAATTTGTAGGCTCCATGGCTGGTGCCAATGGCGACCGCCAGAGAATCAATTCCGGTACGTTTGCAGAAATCGGCGGATTGCACCGGATCCGTCAGGAATTTTTCGACGTTCTTTTCATACTCGGCGGCGTCAAGACCGACAACATCCTCTTCAATGCCGCCCAACATGCCAAGCTCCGCTTCAACCACCACGCCATTGGCATGGGCGACTTTCACCGCTTCAGCGGTTACCTGCACGTTTTCCTCATACGGGTGGTGGCTGCCGTCAATCATCACGCTGGTGTAGCCGTCATTGACACAGGTTTTAATGAGTTCAACGGTATCGCCATGGTCGCAGTGAATGGCCACGGGAATTTCCGGGTGATCGGCGACGGCGGCATCAATAATAGCCTTGAGATAGCGGATGTTGGCATATTTGCGGGCACCTTTGGAAATCTGGAGGATGCAGGGGCTTTTTTCCTTGGCACAGGCTTCAATAATGGACTGGGCGAGTTCCATGTTGTTGACATTAAACGCGCCAATGGCAAAGCCGCCGGTGTAGGCCAGATCGAACATGGGTTTGGTGGTCATAAGGGGCATGATAAAAACCTTTCAAAAGATAAAAATGGATCGCGGCGGGCCAAACATAACAATCAGACCTTTAGTCGTGATCCCAAGCCCAACAGTTTAGAGCAAAGCATTGGCATCTGCCAAGTCTCACGCCGGTTGAATTGTCAGAGGGGGAGGTACGGCCCGACGAATGGTCGCAACCCGCCGTTGCGATACCAGTTCCGGTTGCGCAATAGAAACGGGATGACCATGGGGGTGAAATATTCATCAGCCCACGCCCATGGGCCTGTGCGAAGGTATCGCTTCTGGTTCAAGGTCAATCTCCGCCTGCTCCAGTTCACTCTGGTTTACCACCCGTCCGTGCCGCTTCACCTGGCCGGCATCAGCGGTTCGGGCAAGCCGACCAGACGCGGGGTGGCCGCCCGCACGGCCTGGGCGGCTTGCAGGTTATTCCAGACACGATCCCAGCGCAGGTGGGCAAGCACCACATCCACATAAGCCCCTCGGCGGATTCCAAAATCATAAAAGTAGGCGTGGTCGCTTAAATCAAGGGCGAGAATGGGAATGGCGTTCCAGATTGGAAAATGACCACTCTGATTGCCCGTCATGTTCCACAACCTATTAGTGGACATGTCAAGAACAGTCCATGCCCATCCGCGACTGGATATGGCGGTCATCCGCAGGTCCAGCAGAAAACTTTCCACCGAGTGGAAAGCCTCATTGACAATCGCCTCAAGTTTGGGCGGAATGGAGGTTTTTTGATCACCCAGCAGCGCAAAATAGATTTCGTGATTTCTTGCCGCCGCCAGGGCAAATTGCAGATCGCCTTTCAAATTAGCGATATCCGATACATCCAGTTTGCCGCGAGCCCGCTGGCGTTCGCATATTTTTTCCGTAAGCTTGTTGGCCTTGTCCACAAACCCGGTGTAAAGCTGGTAATGCTCGTCCAAAGTCGGGCGGCTCAGGCCCGCCACAGTTGAGAGATTCGCAAATTCCATCGCGGTCAGCACTTGGCAACTCACAGAGGTTCCTTCTGATCCCGATTGATCAAAATGGATTCCGCCGCTCCATCGGCCTGATCCTCACTTCCTTGAATTTCCATCTTACCGTGGCATTGTGGGAAATGCCAAATCGGCATTTTGCAGCGCCGCGGCAATCACCCGCAAACTCGCCTCCGCCGGTTCACACAACGGCAGGCGAAGTTCGCCCGTATCCAATCCAAGCATTGCCATCGCCGCCTTCACCGGGGCGGGATTTGTTTCCACAAACATGGCTTTTACCAGTGGAAAAAGCCGCAGGTGTTCGGTTCGGGCTTTGGCCATATCGCCAGCGAGGGCGGCATGAACCATGCTCCGCACGCGATCGGGCACAATGTTGGAAACCACGCTGATAACGCCCCGGGCACCGACCGATATCATTGGCAACGTCAGCGAATCATCACCGGAAAGAACGGTCAGGCCCGCACAAACGGCTTCCGATGTTAAATCCAGATTACCGGCGGCATCTTTCACCGCCACGATATTGGGACAGTCTGTGGTCAGACGGACCATTGTCGCCACCGTCATGGAAATACCAGTGCGGCCTGGAATGTTGTAAAGCACAATCGGAATATCCACAGCTTGGGCAATGGCCTTGAAGTGACGGTACAGCCCTTCCTGCGATGGCTTGTTGTAATACGGATTGACCAGAAGGGCCGCATCGGCTTGAGCCTCTTTGGCATGACGCGTCAGGTCAATGGCCTCATCGGTGGCATTGGAACCCGTGCCCGCAAGCACTTTCATTCCTGTGCCACGGGCCGCGTGAACGGCCATTTCCACCACCCGGTTGTGTTCGGCATGGGAAAGCGTAGGCGATTCTCCAGTGGTTCCCACGGGAATAATCCCATCCATTTTATGTCGGGCCTGGTGGGCAATCTGTTTTTCAAACATGGCCTGATCAAAAACGCCTTGGCGAAAAGGTGTAACCAGAGCTGTAAACGCGCCTTGAAACATAATGATATCTCCAAATTCAATTATCGCCGGGCGGAGCGATTAGGTGTTATCGACTCTCGGCGTTAATGGCACGCTTCATTTCCCGCACCGCGTTGGCCAGGCCCACAAACATTCCATAACTCACAATGGAATGGCCAATGTGCAGTTCGCTTAAATGGGGCAATCCGGCCACCGCCGCCACATTGGTTAAATTCAAGCCATGGCCGGCGTTAAACTGCATGCCTTCATTCAGCACGGCCTCGCCGGCGCTGCGCAGCTTTTCCAGTTCCGCAGACCGCTGATGGGGATTTTCCGCAATGGCATACGGACCGGTATGCAATTCACACATACCAAATCCGGCCTTGGCCGCCGCTACGACCTGTTTTGTATCGGCATCCACGAACGCACTTACCTGTATGCCCCTGCGTTTAAGCCGGTCGGTGACGCGGGCCATTACTTTTATCTGGGCGGCCACATCCAGACCACCTTCGGTGGTTACTTCAGTCCGTTTTTCAGGTACCAGTGTCACCATCGCCGGTTGCAGCTTAAGGGCAATTTTTACAATCTCATCCACTGCGGCCATTTCCAGATTCAAGGGCACTCGCACAGTTTCCGAAAGCAGAAAAACATCGCGGTCCTGAATATGCCTGCGGTCTTCCCGTAGATGTACCGTGATGATGTCCGCACCGCCCAACTGCGCTTCCACAGCCGCCCAAACCGGATCCGGCTCAACAGCCTTGCGGGCCTGTCGCAAAGTGGCGACATGATCAATATTAACACCCAATTTCACCATAAAACCGCTCGTTTCCATTACACTCCGCTGGACGGACAACCGTCCGAACCAAAGCTCAACAATTATATCCCAAACGCGGGCGGGTGTAACTCCTATTGTTAGCATCCTGTTGTTAGCGATCAGGTGGCCCGGTTACCCGTTGCACCCAATAGGTGTCCACCCAGCCAGCGTAATCCAAACTGCGCAAGGCGGTCATGCGTTCCGCCTGCTCGACACGCCAGCGACAGGAGTTGATCTTCAATCGTGCTCCCACCATGTTCTTACACGCACCTTCAACGGTGCCACGGCCAATGACCAAGCCGCGCTGGAGACGCTCCCGATACCATTTGTGCCTGCAAACTGATGTGCAGGGCCACCTGCTGCC
>JAJYPG010000030.1 GCA_021795535.1 Planctomycetota bacterium | reverse complement strand
AAGTTGCAGATCGCAAGTCTGTAACCTGCAACCTGTAACCTGCAAGGAGAATTTTTATGAGTCAAAAAACTGCCCTGATTACAGGGATTACCGGCCAGGACGGCTCTTATCTGGCCGAGTTGCTCCTGGCCAAAGGGTATGAGGTCCATGGCATTATCCGCCGATCCAGCAGTTTTAATACCGAACGCCTGAATCATATTTATCAGGATCCACATGAGCACGGCCCACGTCTGCACTTGCATTACGGCGATTTAACCGATGCGTCGGGCCTGCGCGATATTCTTACCCGCACCGAGCCGACGGAAGTTTATAATCTTGGAGCACAATCGCATGTGCGTGTCAGCTATGACCAGCCGGTATATACCGTGAATACCGCGGGAATGGGCGCCTTGCTATTGCTTGAAGCCATTCGTGATGTCGGCCGACCGATTCGGTATTATCAGGCTTCAAGCAGTGAAATGTTCGGCCAAGTGGTGGAAACGCCGCAGAAAGAGACCACGCCTTTTCATCCGCGCAGCCCGTATGCGTGTGCCAAGGTTTACGCCCACTGGCAGGTCATTAACTATCGCGAAGCCTACGGGATGTTTGCCTGCAGCGGCATATTATTTAATCACGAATCCCCCCGCCGGGGCGAAACATTTGTAACGCGGAAAGTCACCCGCGCCGCCACGCGCATCAAGCTTGGGCTGCAGGATTCCTTGTACATGGGGAATCTGGATGCCAAGCGGGACTGGGGCTTTGCCGGTGATTACGTTGAGGCCATGTGGCTGATGCTGCAGCAGGAAAAGCCGGATGATTATGTTATTTCAACCGGAGAAACGCGCAGCGTGCGGGAATGGGTTGAATTGTGCTTCAGGCAAGTGGGCTTGGATTGGAAGCAATACGTAAAAATGGATGAGCGCTACTTGCGCCCCGCCGAGGTTGATTTGCTGCTGGGTGACAGTTCAAAAGCACGGCGTATACTGGGCTGGAAACCGAAGGTGAATCTGGAGGCGCTGGCAAAAATGATGATGGAGCACGACATGCGCCTCGCAGAACAGGAGAAGCTGATTCAGCAACACAATGGCGCCCATCGGGCATAAGGGATGGTGTAACGGCGATGTGCTCTGGGGAATATTTCGCGCTGCCGGGAACAGTGCAAAATAATTTCCCGATTTGCGCTGCACTGTCACTCGGTGCCGCCGGCTATGTGACGTTTCGCCGCACGGCCGTGTGGAGCGGGAATATTGCCGCGCCCGGCAACGAACAACGCGCCATCGCGAAACCCGCTTGAATTGCAGCGCGGAGCAACCTAATATTGTAATGCCTGCGGAAGGCCTGTTCGGGGCCTGCGGGGGTCCGCGGGATTACAAGTGGGATTGCGGGTTGTCCGGGGCTGTTCGGCGGCGGTGACGAGTTATTGGACGGTGATGCGGTATGATGTGCATTCGATGCAATAAACCGGCGACGGTACACATCAAGGAAATAAGCAACGGCTCAATTGTTGCGCTTGATTTATGCGAGCAGTGCGCGGCTTCGGCGGGGTACAGTCCGCAGGAGCATCTGCCTTTGAATGAAATTCTAAACGACTTTGTGGCCGCGAGCAGTCAATTGGCGCTGGGCAATTCTCCGCACTGCCCGGATTGCGGCATGACTTGGCAGGAATTCAAGGATACCGGCCTGCTGGGGTGCGAAAAAGATTATGACATTTTCGTTCAATTGCTCGGAAGGGTGATTGAAAAAGCCCAGCAGGGAGCCAAACATCATACTGGAAAAGCGCGGTCCCGCCGCGGCAGGCCGACGAAAGCGACGGACCAACCCGATGCGGTCCAACTTCGGCGTACAGAATTAAAACGCCTGCAAAATGAACTGGCGAAAGCGGTAAAGACGGAATCCTATGAAAAAGCCGCAAAACTGCGGGACCAGATTAAGACCTTGGAAAATTCAGTTTGATGTGCGTTGCGGTGTATCATGGCGGCGGCGGGACCCCACGGAAATAGAATTCAGGCGGTATAGGCGATGATTTTTGATGAGTTGACCAGACAAACCGGTGAGTGGCTTAGCGCTAAAGGGCCGCATAACGATATTGTCATCAGTTCGCGGGTGCGTTTGGCGCGTAACCTGTCGGCGTTTCCGTTTATGAGCAAAGCCAGTCGTTCCCAGCGGATGCAACTGCATCGTTTATGCCGCGAACGACTGACGGCGTTGCCGGGGCTGTCAAACGTGCAATACATTGAAGTTGATAAAACGGAGGAAACCGACCGGCAGATGCTGGTGGAGCGGCATTTAATCAGCAAGCAGTTGGCGTCCGGCGAGGGTAGCCGCGGGGTGGCCGTTACCGGAGATGAGGCCCTAAGCGTGATGGTCAATGAGGAGGATCATCTGCGACTGCAAGTCATGCGATCCGGCGTGCAGTTGCGGGAATGCTGGCGCGAAGCGGATCGGCTCGATGATCTGTTGCAGCAGCGGCTTGACTACGCATTTCATGAACGCTGGGGTTATCTGACGGCGTGTCCGACCAACGTGGGAACGGGTTTGCGGGTATCCGTGATGATGCACTTGCCGGCATTGAAACTCACCGGTGAAATTGAAAAAGTGTTTCAGGCCGCGCGGGATATGCACTTGGCAATCCGCGGCCTGTTTGGCGAAGGCACGGAAGCGGTGGGAGATTTTTATCAGATCAGTAATCAAACCACATTGGGACGTTCCGAAGAGGAGATTCTTGCCGAATTCAGTGATTCGGTAATTCCGCGGATGATTGAAGCGGAAATGACCGCGCGGGCGATTCTGGAGCAGGAACGGCCCCTTGTAGTCGATGATAAAATCGGACGTGGCCTGGGCGTGTTACGCCACGCCCGCCTGCTGACCACCGAAGAGACGCTCTATTTTTTATCGCATTTGCGCATGGGCGTGGCGATGAAACGCGTTGCGGGCTTGGATATTGACGCCATTAACAGGATATTTTTAACCGTGCAGCCGGCGCACTTGCAGCGTTTGCTCGGTAAGCGATTAGAGGGTGAGGCCCGCAAGGCCGCCCGTGCGGATTTTGTTCGGCAAATTCTGCTGCCGAGCGACAAATAAGCGTGAAAAATCAACAAACTCAACGAGAGCAGCGGCGAATTACAGCGACCATGGACACAATAATCCGGTTTTTCGATACTTTTCAGCCGCGATAGCCGATAAAAGGTAGAGAAATCTTCGCGGACGGTCCGCAGGCTTGACAGAAAACCCAAAGCGGTTGAATATTTAGAACCAAGCGGGTTTGCGGAGTAGAAGGTTCGTGCCGAAAAAATAGGAATCCGACCGCTGGACTTGTGGATATTTGGATTTCGGCACATACTTTAACAACATGGTTGGCGGCTTGCATACGAAATCTCGTATCAATTCTTCAACTGTATGGTATTAAAAGTTTTTTTTCTGACTCGGAGAGTTGGCGCATGACATTGAACATCACGGATCGTAACGGTTCTGATTCCTTGAACAATGCTTCGTGCGGTGTATGGCGTCGGGCGCACGGCGACTGCGGTACACGCGGCAAGCGAATTGGAAAAGGATGGATTAAAGCCGGCTTCATGGTCGCGCTGCTGGTGGGGCTTGGCGGCTGCCAGACGACCAACCCGTTAGATTACCTGAATCTGGGAAATTCATTTTTGAATCCCTCCGAAGTTGGACGCTTTGATAAAGCCAACCCATTCGGACGAGTGCAACCTGTCACCTGGCCGATCCTGGATTCGCTGGCGGTCAATGATCCACCCGCCGGCGCCTGGGCAAATTCCACGCCGCCAACACCCGCTGATTTACTGCCGGTGCATAAGCCTTATGTTCTGGGCGCTGGGGATGTATTAAGCATTTCAGTATTTGAACTCGTCGTGCCCGGACAGGAATCCGTACAAACCCGGCAAATTAACACCCAAGGCAATATCACTTTGGATTTTATCGGCGAAATTCATGCCGCGGGAATGACCACGCGGCAACTTCGCCGGGAAATAGTCCACAAGTTAATTCAGAGCGGTCAGATGGCCGCGCCCGGACCGCATCAACCCGGACCGCAGGTGAATGTGGACCTCACGGAAGCCCGGCGGCGGGTATTTTCAGTCATCGGCGCGGCCAATCACCCCGGAACCTACAACATTATGTCGCCGGACTTCCGGCTGCTGGATGCCTTGGCTCTCGCAGGCGATGTGCCGCAGACACCGGGCTTGGATTACCTGTACATTATTCGACGGGTGGAGAAAGAAACGCCGAAAACCGCCGCGGCGGAAACTTCCACCAGCGCTCAAACCAGCGGGCAATCCAACATGCTTAACCAGATTGCCCATCAGTTACAAAGCGGCAAAACCCCGGCGAATCCCAACCGCGCGTCTGAAAAAGCTTTGATGAATCAGGCCGTGAAACAGACCGGCTCCGCTGCCACCGGACGGTTTGTGTATGTCAATGGGCAATGGGTTCGCATCGGCGGAACCGCGGCGACAACAAAAGCGGCACATTTTAATTTTAGCGCCCATAAGAAATCCGCTTCCTCGGCGTACGCCGGAGAAGTGATTATTCGCATTAACCTTAAGAAATTAATGGCCGGAGACCCACGCTACAATGTTGTCATTCACTCCGGTGATGTCATTAATGTTCCGCCGTTGAAGCCTTCGGTTTATTTTGTCATGGGCAATGTCGGGCGCCCCGGCGTGTATTCCATGACGGGGCAAAAGCTGACGCTGGAACAGGCCATCGCGGCTGCCGGCAACTTCGGCCCGCTGGCGATTCCGAGACGTTGCGAACTCATTCGCAGGATCGGGCATAATCAGGAAATGACCATTCAGGTCAATATGCAGGCGATATTCAGCGGTCAGGAGCCGGATATTTTCCTTAAACCGTATGATACGTTGAATGTCGGCACTGATTTTTTTGCGACGCCGCTGGCGATTATTCGCAACGGCTTCTCGGCCAGTTATGGCTTTGGTTTTACGTATGATCGAAATTACTACATTCAGCCGACCATTATTCAACCACCTTGATCTCCGGCGTTGGCGGGAGGTGATGCGGTGTTCAGATGGCTGGTCGGGGCCGCATCCGCCGTTGCGGAACGTGATTTCTTGAAAAGGCGGGCCTATCGACGGCATCAGACTTATGTGGATTGCAACCGGAGCATGACTCATGCCGGCTTCAGAAACGTCCAGCACCTCAGCCGATCGCGGGTCAGGCCCGTTACACAGGCCGCTGCGCTATGATTATGTTGCCTCCATACAGTCCTCAAAAACGCCGGATCGCGAATTGCCGGGGTATGTTTTTGCAATTATTGTCGCTCTTAGCGTGTTATTTTATCTGCTGTATCGCATTAATTTTGAACAATTGGTGCATGTATGGAGCACCAATCCGAATTTCAGTCAGGGCTTTCTGATTCCGGTTATCAGCGCGATGTTTATTTATTTGCGATGGAACACGCTGCGGAATTTACCGATTCAACCGGCGTATATCGGCTTAGCGCTTCTGGCGTTCGGTGTTTTTGGGCAAGTGCTGTTTCGGATTACCGGACAGGAGCAATTTTCTGATTTGAGCATGCTGGTGGTGCTGTTTGGGTTGGGATTGTGGCTGCTGGGCCGGCAGCAGATGAAAATCCTCTGGCTGCCGATATGTTATCTGCTGTTTATGATTAATCCACCCCAGGCGTTGTATGTGAAACTCACTACGCCGCTGCAATCCATTGCCGCGTCCGGAGGAGCGCACATGCTTTTGCTTTTCGGCATTCATGCGTATCGGGAGGCGACGCAGATTCACCTTCAGGTTGGAGACAAATGGCCGTCGCTGAATGTCGCGCAGGCCTGCAGCGGCATACGAATGCTGACGGCATTTTTCGCATTGGCGGTGGCGTTGGCGTATTCCACCAATCGGCCCATGTGGCAAAAGTTCGCTCTTTCCTTATGCGCGCTGCCCATTGCGATATTTGTTAATGCGCTGCGGGTGACACTTTCCGGTGTGCTGTTTGCGTATGCCGGCTCGGAATGGGCGCGCGGCAGCACGCACGCAAGCCTTGGCCTGCTGATGCTGATTCCCGCCGGACTGCTGCAGCTTGGCGCCGCCAAGGTAATTGATTTATTTGAAGCGCATCTTTTTGTGGACGATAAACCGCAATTGGGTCATTCCGGACAGGAGGCCGGCGCATGAGCAACCGCACGTTATCAATCAAAAAACTCTATCCACCGCTTGTCGCGACAGGTGTTCTTGTCGCCGGGCTGGCGGCAATGACGGTGGCCTCCCACGCATTCAATGTGGTATTGCAAAAACTCCATACTCCCCTGCAGGCCCCTTTACGAAGTTTGCCGAAAAAACTGGGACCATGGGTCATGCCAAAAGGGGCGGTGGATCAGCGCCTTTCCGCGGAAATCGTTCAGGTGCTCGGTACGCACCATTACCTGTTACGCCCCTATGTGAACACAAAAATGCCGCCCGGTTCGCCGGGGTCCCAGGTGCGCGTGAATCTGAATTATTATCCCACGGATTTTGCCACGCCCCACGTTCCAAATGTCTGTTGGGCGGGCGTAGGCATGAAGCGCATTCATGATACATTTATAACCATCCATCACGTTCCTCATGCCAATGGCACATACTCCAATCTGGAAATGCGGTTCCTTTCGTTTTATGCGCCAAAAATGAGTGATTCCGGAATTCCATTAAGTATGGATCAGCACCGCGGACGATATGTCAACGTGGCGTATGTATTTCAGGTGGACGGACGATATGCGCCGAATCCGGAGCAGGTCAGTGAGTTATTCTGGCGGACGACCAGCAAATACGGTTATGATGCAAAAATTGAAGTCACCGCGGAGGGTCCCGGCGGCTTAACGACCAGGCCGCAGGCTCGAAAGGCCATTGCCTCGTTCATTCGAGCCTCTTTGCCGGCCATTGAACGGTTGCTGCCGAATTGGAAAAAACTTAATGCGCCAACAACACATCCCGGCACCTCGCGCGTTGCCCAGCCGGTCGCCGGGGATGCTAAAAACTGATTTATGAAACAATAACTCTCGCAAGAGATTTAAAGGATACAGCATGGCTAAACGGGTTAATACACGATTTTTAACGATCCTGATTGTTGTTCTGATCGCAATATTCGGCGGCATCGCCGGGATTTATTACATTCTGATTAAAATCAACAACAACCCCACGCGTCTGGTCGCTCAAGCCAAAGCGGCTTTGAAAAAAAACGACACGGAAATGGCGCGACAACTTTATCAGCAGGCGGCAGTGGTGGCGTTGCGCGAGCATCTGCCGCAGGCGGCGGAAATTCTTGTTAAACTCGGTGACCTTAATTTTCAGACGACCGGTAAAAATATCCAGCGATACCGAGCGGCATTAAGCGACTGGCATGCCGCGATTCAACAGAATCCCAATTTCCTTTCAGCCCGCAAGAAGCTCCTAGACGCTTTTTATCAGGATGCCCTGCACTCAGGCAATGATTCATCTCTCTGGCAGCGGATTCAGCGGCAGGCAACGCATGTTATTAAACTGGATCCCAAAAACGCCACCGCCTACATGGACCGCGCACAAGCCCGTTTGCGATCCGTTTCCGGCCTGGCCGCCTTAACGGATCGGCGCTTTACCGCGGCCAAAGCCGATCTGCGAACGGCGTGTAAACTCCAGGAGGATAATATTCTTCCCCATGCGCTTCTGGCGCAGGTATATCTTCAGCAGGCGGCGGCGGAACATGCGCAGAATCTGATTAATACCGCCGCCATGAACAAGCTCTTTGATAAAGGCATTTCCATTCTCCAGGCATTTGCGGCCAAACATCCCCGCAATGTGGACGCTTTGATTTCACTGGCGGCAATTTACCGCGCCGTGCCGGGGCATGCGGCAGATGCCGCAAAAACCTTGGCAGCCGCGGAAAAGCTTGCTCCGAATAACCCTAAAGTCCTTGAGGCCCAGGCCCAACAAATGCTCACTTCCGGGGCCGGTCCGGCAAGTATTGCGGCGATTTTCAAAAAAGTTATCGCCCTTAAACCTGACGATATGAGCGCCTACGCGGCGGAAGGTGAATTTCTGCGCAGGGCCAATAAACCCGTGGCGGCCATTAAATATCTGAAACTGGGCTTAACGCATCCCGCACCCGGCGGCGGCTTAACTCCGGAACTTAACCAGAGTATCAGCCTGCGAATGAATCAGATGCTCATGGGGGCGTATCTGCAATTAGCGATGCAGGCGCCCGGCGGATCGGAAGCCCGGAAAAATTATCTGTCGCTCGCATCCGACACGCTGGCATGGGTAGCCCAGCGTGCGCCGCAATCCGCGTGGGTTTATGTGGCCCGTGCCAGACTGCGCTTTGCCCAAGGACGCCTGAACGCGTCCCAACGCTGGATCGCGCAGGCTGACGCCATTCTTTCTCCGGGAAATCCCCAGGATATGTCGCTTTGGCTGACGGAAAAACAACTGCAGGCCCAGATCTATCAGATTCGCGGCCAGTCCGGCTCCGCGCTGGCAGTGATGAATGAAATTCAAAAATACCTCCCCGGCCAACCCAGCGTGGCGCTGGCCATAGCCCAATTGATGGTGCGGCAAAACCCGAAAGAGGCACTGGCGGCGGCGCAGGCCGTGCTGAAAGGTGATCCTAAAAATCTTGCAGCGTTAAAAATTGAGGCTCTGTCCTTGGCGAATCTGAACCGCCGC
>JAJYPG010000029.1 GCA_021795535.1 Planctomycetota bacterium | reverse complement strand
GACCATAGCTGGTGCGGTAGTGCAGCCGACCGAGCATGTCCACAATTTTCGGATGCAAACTATTAACGTTTGCCTCCAGTACCGCTTTTTTACCGGCATTGCGGATGGAATTTTCCATTTCCTTGCGGGTCAATTCCACAATTTCTTCAATGCGGGCGGGGTGAATCCGGCCATCCGCAATCAGCTTTTCCAGCGTCAGGCGGGCCACTTCGCGGCGAATCGGATCAAAGCAATTGACTGTAATAACTCCGGGTGTGTCATCAATAATGACATCCACTCCGGTGGCCTGCTCAAAGGCGCGAATATTTCGCCCTTCCCGACCAATAATTCGTCCCTTCATATCATCGTTGGGGATCGTGACTGATTTGGTGGTCCCTTCACTGGTTACATCGGCGGCGTAACGCTGCATGGCCTGAAGCATAATGTTGGTTGCTTTCTGGCGGGCCTCGTCACGGGCCTGGTCTTCCACACGTTCCACCATCAGGGCCATGTCGTGGCGAACTTCGCCCTCCACACGCTTGAGCAGCAATTGTCGCGCATCTTCCACAGACAAATTCGTTATGCGCAGCAGAATCTCCTTTTCCTGCGACAGTGTCTGCTCCAACTGCTGTTCCCTGGTTTGCATATTGCGCGTGCGGTCCGCCAGGGATTTCTCCATGGATTCAAGATTTTTATCCTTGGTCGTCAGCGTATCAAGCTTGCGATCCAGCATGTCTTCGCGCTTGAGAAGCCGTTGTTCCACATTGCGCATTTCCGCACGCATGGTTTCGACTTCACGCTCGGCATGTTCACGAATTTTCAGGGCTTCAGCGCGGGCGGTCACTTCGCCGGTTTTCAGCAGGTCCGCGGCTTTTTCCCGGGCGTCAAGCAGCAACTTTTGCGATTCGGCATTGTTTTTCGCCACGGCAGCGCGGCCACTGGCACGGGCTGCGATGAACGCCACCACCAGTCCAATCGCCAATCCCGCAGCTCCGCCCACGCCCAGCCACACAGGATCGAACGCGGCCGGAAACAACAACGAAGCATGTAACGTCTGTAAACCATGTAAAGCCGACAAACCTTGCGAAAAAATGACAATCGCAAGTGGCGCAGCAAAGGACATAAAACCCCCGGTTTCCCATTTCGTATTCATGCCCACCGCGGAAGGTTTTCCCCAGCGGATGGCAGGCCGAAATGCAAAACGGTTTATAATTTCCGCGGCACATTGCCGGAGGAAAGTTGAACGGCTCTATCCGAACCGGAAACAGGGCCGGATAGGAAACGCCCCCGAAGGGACCGCCCGCCAATCGACAAATGAATGAAGCCACCAAGGCATGCCGAAGTGATATGTAAAACCTGGCCGCAATTTTCCGGTGTATGAATTTCAGGCGGAAAAGGTCAAAGCCTCCGGGTCCGCGCCGAACATCAGTTCCAGCACACAACCCCCGGAAACCAACCATTTCCTACCCGCGGAAATTTTCCCCATCCGATATAAATCAGAGGGATTCGCAGCTTTCCCGTACACACCATGCGCCCATAGTGCTGAAGAAAGATGCTGGATGCGTCCTTTTTTAATCACCTGGTTCACCATTCGTCAATCTATATCGCTCTTTTCGCCAGAGCGTGCTGAAAAGAACCCGCAAACCGGCGGGAACCATTCGAACATTAAGCGGCGTGCTGAAGTTTGGGTAATTAAACCAAAGTTCCAGCCAACGGAACCAAGATTACCCAAACCGGCCCAAGGGGAGCCTTACAAGCCGAGTCAACTCAAGGAGTTGCAATAAAAAGGCAACGTCCGGCCAATCCGTAAAAAGAACAAGGATTGGCGGGGCTTTCACCCATACCGAAATATTACCAACCTATTGGAATTTGGTCAACATTTAATGCCGGTGTTCTTAAAGCGATAAAGTCGGGACCAGCCATATTTTTCCGCGATCAGGAACGCCGTCGATCCGACGGGTGTGGGAAATTTCTGTGCAATCCTGAAATTCGTACTGCTGCAGATGAACCGGGACCACACATGCCGACCAGAACCTGAGTAAAAAATAACGGGTCAATGCTGGAATTTTCACGCATTGTATCTTGCCCTGCCAGGCTCATGATGCTGAACCGACGAAAATGCGTAGTCCGTCATAACTTATGCGAACCTGTTCTGGCAGCGCGGCTTGGGCTTCGGCATGGAAAACGTCATGCGATAAATGTGTAAAAAAGGCTCGTTGCGGGCGGAGCACTTCAATTATTTCCAGAGCTTGGGCGAAGGAAAAATGTGTGGGATGTGGCCGAGGCCGCAATCCATCAATAATGAGCACTTCAAGGCCTTGCAGGCGAGCGAGAGATTCTGGTGGAATTTCCGAGCAGTCCGTGCAATAGGCGAAAGCGCCAATGCGAAAGCCCAGTACCTTGTTGCGACCATGAAGGAGCGGAATGGTCTGCCAAAGCGCTTCAAAAAGCGTAAAATCCTCAATAATCGGGTGGGCCAGCAATTCGGGTTTGAATATCCGTTCATTATTCTGACGGGCAAAGGCATAAGGAAAGATACGTTGCAGTGCCTCAAGTGTTTCCGGAGCGGCGTAAATGGGTAGTGGCGCTTTAAGCAGAGCGTTATATCGGCGGACATCATCCAGCCCAAAAATGTGGTCGGCATGGGCATGCGTAAAAACAACCGCTTCAATTGAATCCAATTTGTTGGCGATGGCCTGAAGACGCAATTCAGGACTTGTATCAATCAGAATATTTCGATTGGCGTAACTAACCACAATGCTGGAGCGGGAGCGTTTGTCGCGCGGGTCGGAACTGCCGCATACCGGGCAGTGGCAGCCAATCATCGGTACACCCGCGGACGTGCCGGAACCAAGCACCGTAATGGTCAGAGGAAGGTTCGTATTCATACGCACAAGCTAAGCCATGTAACGGATTCAAGCAACCCACCAGCTCCCATGCAAACGGGGCATGACACTTGGGAGGGGTAAAGCAGGCGGAATGGGATACCCCGCGATAGTGACACCTTGCCGCTGTACCACGTCTATCGCCTTGGCTGTGCATGGAGAAGCGTCTTAATCTTGAGTGACAGAGGTCTGTTTCATCTGGTACGCATGGCGCGCCGCCGGGTATTCCCGTTTTTCCACCGCCCGCACGTAGGCGCGCGCCGCCTGGTCAATAACTGCGGGTAAATCGGCCAGCTTATCCACAAACCGCGGCGTTCGCCCGCTTAAGCCCAGCATGTCGTGTAATACCACCACATGCCCATGGCAACTTGCGCCGGCACCGCATCCCAGAACCGGGCATTTTACGGCCGCCACCACACGGCGGCTTACCTCGTCGGGAACGGCCTCCAGCAGAATCAGTTCCGCGCCCACCTCCGCCAAAAGAGTTGCGTCATGGACAATGCGGTCGGCTTCATCCTTTGTGCGGCCACGGGCCTTGTAGCCGCCTTCCTGAATGGCGCGTTGCGGCAGAAGGCCCAGATGGGCACAGACGCCAATGCCCGCCGCGGCCATGGCACCAACTATATTAATATGTCGATGATCGCATTCCATTTTAATCACATCCGCCCCGCCTTCACGTATAAAGCGCAGCGCATTGGCCACCGCAGTGGGAATATCCGGGTAACTGGCAAAAGGCATATCCGCCATAAGCAGGAGGTCCGGCGCGCCGCGCCGCACCGCGCGGGTAATGGGCACCATAAATTCCATGGTGGCGGCTGTGGTGGAATCTTCCCCCAGAACAGTGGTGGCCGCGGAATCGCCAACCAGTAGAATATGCAGGCCCGTGCTGGCTAAAATGAGCGCGGTAGGGTGGTCATAACAGGTTAGCATGGCAATGGGATGCCCCTGGGCCGCCATTTTCCGGAGTGTGGCGACTGTGATTCGCTCTTTTTGTTCATCGCCCGACGGCGTGCGACTCTTTTCCATCTGAATCTCCAGCAAATACCACCCGACGCGGGTGGTGTGGCATATTATTGCGGTTACAGAGCGGGCCTGGGCATCTTCCCGGTATCAGAGCCATCCCCCAGACCCCCGAAACGCCTCTGCCGCCGGGCATAGGTGACCAGCGCTTCGTCAAAATGGTCCGTGGTAAATTCCGGCCAGCAGATATCCGTGACATAAAGTTCCGCATAGCTGATCTGCCAGAGAAGGAAATTGCTCACACGCATTTCGCCGGCGGTTCGTATAAGTAAATCCGGATCAGGCATGCCGCGTGTGTATAAATGTTCCGCAATGGTTGTCTCATCAATTGATTCCGGATCGCGTTGCCCCGCCGCCACTTCATTGGCGATGTTGCGCATGGCATCAGCAAGTTCCGCCCGCGATCCATAATTCACCGCCAGGCAAAGCGTCATGCCCGTGTTGGAATCCAGCGCGGCCATGGTATCATCTATTTCTCGCAACACTTCCGCGGGAAGACCCTCGCGACGGCCTATCTGGCGGAAACGTATGTTGTTCTCCATCATCAGCGACCGCTGCGAACGCAAATATTCCAGATACAAATCCATCAGCGTGGCAACTTCGTCCGCGGGCCGCCGCCAGTTTTCAATCGAAAAACTGTAAAGTGTCAGTTGCTCCAGCTTCAGCCGCGCCGCGTGTTCAATAATAGTGTGCGCGGTATTGGCTCCCTGCCGGTGGCCCGCGGTTCGCGGCTTGCCAAGACGCTGCGCCCAGCGGCCATTGCCATCCATAATGATCGCGACATGACGCGGCGGATTTGGCGCCGTCGGCGTTGTCTGCGATTCACTGGTTGGAATGGGCGATTTTGTCTGCATGTTGTTTCCGACTTTTCGGCTGCCGTTCCAGTTCTTTCACCGGAGCGTACCCTGTCATACCCGGGCGGTGGCATCGGCGATAAGCGTCTGATGCCGCGCGGGACCTATGCTTGCCACCCGTATGGGTGTTTGTGTAAAGGATTCTATCCTATCCAGGTAACGCCGGGCGTTGGCTGGCAATTTTTTTATGCTTTCCAGATTGTCCAGCGGTTCATGCCAGCCGGGCAGTTCCTCATAAACCGGAACGGCGCGGGCAAGTTCCAACGCGTCCGGCTCAAACCAGTCGGTCCGTTTTCCGTCAATTTCGTATGCGGTGGCGACCTTCAGCGTATCAAACGTGGCCAGCACATCCAGCAGCATGATGCACAAACCCGTTACACCACAAACTCGCGTCGCATAACGCAGGGCTACCAGGTCCAGCCAGCCGCAGCGCCGTGGCCGGCCAGTGGTCGTGCCGAATTCATGCCCTCTCTGGCGTATCTTTTCGCCAATGGCGTTGTCCTGTTCGGTGGGAAATGGCCCGCTGCCAACACGGCTGCAATAGGCCTTCACAATACCCAAAATGGAATTGAGCTTCGTGGCCGGAACACCCGACCCGGCGCTTAGCCCGGTGCCGCAATTACTGCTGGTAACGAACGGGAACGTGCCGTGGTCCAGGTCCAGCAGAACGGCGTTGGCGCCTTCAAACAGCAGCCGCTGGTTTTGTTCCAGAGCGTTGTGCAAAAGCTGTGTGGTATTACAGATATGGGGGCGAAGCTGTTCGCCACAATCCCGGGCCTGTTGGAAAATATCGCGCCAATTCAGGGGCGGGGCACCATAAATCGCGGCAAAAATGGCGTTTTTCTCCTCCACAATCCGCTGAATTTTGTCGGCCAGACGCTGGTCATCCAAAAGATCGGCCATGCGCACCGCGCCGGTCCGGCTGGCTTTGTCCGCATAGCACGGGCCGATGCCGCGGGCTGTGGTACCGATTTTTCCCGCGGCCAGGCGGGTTTCGGAAAGCTGATCCTGCTGTTTGTGGTAGGGAAGTACGACGTGGGCCTGCGACGAGATTCGCAAATTATCGCCCAGTTCCACACCCTGTCCGGCAAGCTGATCCATTTCACTTAGCAGGGCAACAGGGTCTATCACCACACCGTTGGCCAGAACACAGGTGCATTTTGGCCGCAGAATTCCGCTGGGAATAAGATGGAAAGCATATTTTTTCTCGCCCACTTTCACGGAATGGCCGGCATTGGAACCGCCATTCCAGCGAATGGCAAAATCAAACTGCCCGGTCAGCAGGTCAACAATTTTACCCTTACCCTCATCGCCCCATTGCAATCCGACAATAGAGGTGTTACCCAATTTGCCCAAAAGTGAAACATCCGGATCCATGTATCGCCTTATCAAAACAAGCCACGAATTCACGCATACAGCCTGCGTGTACATCCGCCTGCGGCCAAACTCTTGACAATACCCCCGCCACCCCGGCCTTGCAAGGCCCTTCCGCATCTTTTTGGCACAGGGCGGCGTAGCTGCAACGAATTAGTGTCGCTGTGGCGCCACAACGAATAATTCCGCGGCATCGCGGAGAGAGTGGTTGGGCGAAAGTTGAGCATCTATGAGCTGGCCGGGGAGTCCACTTGTCCAAAAAAGGGGAATGGGACCCACACGGCCCCGCTTTTCCGACCGAAAAAGCGGGAAAAAACACGAAAACGGCAGATGTTACCCTTTCGCGTTCTCATCAGTGGGTTTTGCGCTGTCGCGCGCAAAGGCGTCGGAAACGGTGTGGTATACATGCTGGTTGGGGGTATAAAGCTGCCAGAAACGGCGCGGGTCCAGGCCCAGGGCGTCACTGATGGCTGCGGCCACGGCGGGGCTGCGCGACATGCCCTGTTCGCAATGCACTACAATCGCGCCGACATCGGATTCATGCCGACGGACAAAATCGCGAATCTGGTCCGCAAGTGCTGGTGTCATGATCTGAATATCGGGCGATAATTCCGTGTATGCTGAAGGTTCAGAATCGTGGAATGTCAGGTACAGCACATCACGCAGGCCGGACTGCTTTTTGACCCTGGCTCGCCGCTTGTTCGGGTCGTGAATGGATATGACCACATAGGAAGATTTTACGACAATGCCGGTTTCGATTTCTTCGCGACCGAAAACAAGGATTTCCATGATGTTCCTTTCCAAAAAAGACACCCATCCGGTGCCGCGGCCACCGCGCCCCCCCGGGCATGCGTCAATAATATCCGGCGTGGCGGACATTTATTGTTCGCGCGGGCGAGCTGCAAAATCCCCAGCGAGTCTGCTGGAACGCCCTGGGAGCGCGGCTGTCCTCAGCCGCTTTCGCACCCCTTACTTTTTGCTGATTTTAAAACCCGGAGCGTGGATCTCGTCCGCCGCCAGATAAATCGGAAAACCCTTAACACCTGGTTTTAACCCGTTCGGTCGCAAAAAAGCCCGTGTAAATCTGAAACCGATGGATTTCACCGTTTCGCGTCCCCAGCGGAATTGTACATTATTATTGTCGCATTTCAATCACAAATGCGGCCTTCTCGTCGGAAGGAATCGTTAATAGACCGCCCCGCGGGCCGGGGCTGACGATCAGCGTTCCGTCCTGTCGCCGCCACTGCCGGCCAAACCAGTCATGCTGGTGGCCGATGACGATTGCGACAGGCAGGAGTCTATCGGCCAAGTCGGCAATGCATTGGTAAGTGCACCCCATCGAAGCCTCATCACAGGGCAATTCCGCCAGTCTTGGCGGGTAATGCGTAAGCAAAATAATGGGTTCGCCCGGCATGACTTGCCTGTTCGCCATACGATTAATATTGTGGCACTGCGGTTCGAGGTCGCTTTCGCCGGGAGTGTCGCAGTACCATTCTGGGGCGAAACCCACGCCCGCTATCCACAAGCCATCCGCGAGGCGATACAGGCGACCGGAAATATCTTCAGCGACTTTAAAAAAGCCGTCAGGATCACGGAAATCATGATTGCCGCGAACCGCCAGCACTTGCACACTTAGCGCGGCGGCCCATGGTCGCGGCTTTACGTAATATTCGCCGTACTGAACCGCGCCAGCATCGTAAATATCACCCGCATGAAGCACCGCATTGAGTTTTCGGCCGGGCCATTGCGGCAATTGGTCGCCATGAGTATCGGAGCAGATGCCCAGGAGGATTTCTGTGCAGACGGTCATACTCACATTGTGTTGGTCGGAGCGGACAGTTATTGTCCGCGTGGCAAATGAATCCTCCGTCTGGCCGTTTTGAGCGCAGCGAATGGATGTCAGCTTTTCACGTCCCTACCAGATGCGATTAATTCCGTAATGGTCAAAAATGACGTCTTTCCCGATGATAGCCATGGATTCGATCTGCGCCTGTGCGATCAACATGCGGTCAAATGGATCGCGGTGTTTACCGGGGAGCTTTCCTGCACACATTGCATGCGCGATGTTCATGGGCAGCGGATCAAATCCCGCTTGCATCAAGACCCCGGAAAAATCGGTCAAGAGCGACTCTGGCACCGTCAATTTGTTCGCGCGGACCTTGATTGCAATTTCCCATGCGGACGCCGCGCTGACGAATAACCTGTTTGTTGGCAAACTGATTGTATGGGAAGCCTTTTTTGACAGGGAAGGATGGTCCGCCAGCCACCAAATCAAAACATGCGTATCCAGAAGAACCTTCAAGATTCCCGCTCCCACAAATCCAGCTCCGCTGGCGACAGCGGACCGAACGCACCGGGTTTGATGACAATCTGCCCCTTAAAAGCGCCTGGACGCCGTCGGCTACGATCTTTTATCGCCACCAGGCGCACTACCGGATCCCGCCCGCGTTTGATCGTGACCTCCTCGCCACGCTCCACGCGCGCGATGATCTCTGACAGGTGCGTTTTAGCTGCATGAACGGTGACAAATTGCACGGCAA
>JAJYPG010000028.1 GCA_021795535.1 Planctomycetota bacterium | reverse complement strand
CCGTGTTGACGAGTGCCTCGACGTCGGCACGGAGCAGGTTGCCCTGGGCTATTTTAATCATCGGTTTCATGCCTCAATAATAATACCAATCGCGCCGGATTGAAACACTCCGGCGGTCTTTGAGGGGAAACGCCCCAAGCACCTTCATAACGGCCTGCATGGCGGATTCATCGAAAACTGCGATAGACTCGATCAGGTCCCACGGGCATTTCTGATGAACGAGAAATTCGGCCTGTTTGCGCCGCTGACGATCGGGGTCGGCCGGCGTGTCCGTCCAATACCGTTGGTTGACCATTCCCCAATCCACTATTTGCAACTGATTGAGGTCATCGGAAAACGCAGTCACGGTCGTGAGCGCATGTCCGTCGGAGAATACAAACGGGAGATTCGCAGCCTTGATCTTCTGGCACGCGGTAACCAGATAGATCAGGTCAGATTGACCGCCGGAAAAACCGGGAACGCGACCGGTCTTGAGATTCAGCAGCATGGGGGAGAGATAGCCAAAATAAAACGGCACGTAATCGTGGATAACGCCGCCAGGGCCACAGGGTATCCGCACATTACGGCGTTTTGATTGAACCTCCTGGTCATGAATTTTCCGGTAGAGCTGGTTACTGGAGGGCACCATATTCGGAGCGAGCAAAGCCTTGGAAGGGATGATGGTGGCCAGGTTTTCCCGGTGAGTAAGCCGATAAATTGGCGTGGGTATTGGTGGCGGCATCATTTATACTCCAATTGCCGCCGCCAGCAGGGGCTTCACCTTCCACGGATCGGTAACTTCCAGAAATGCCCAGCGGCCCCATTCGTCGGCGTTTTTTACTGCGGGAACCCGGAGGGTTTTGGTTGTTGATACCTTGGCGGTTTTTTCCCGTTTCTCGCCGCCGGTGACTTCCAGGATCAAATTCAATGGATCGGCTGTCTGGCTTACGTCATCCAGATACCTTCCATTGCGCCAGTCCCGGACGCGCTGGCGGATGCGGTTGACGGTTCCATTTTCCTCGATACGGTCAGACCGCCAGTCTTCATGGGATTGCTGGCCCTTTCCGTCGGTCTTGCGAGGGCGGGGAATTGGAACAAAACAGGAAATTGAACGGCGGACATTTTCGATGGTGATGCCTGATTCATCAAATTTGAAATGACGCACAGGCTCATCATAGGGTGAGTTAATGACCGGATTTTCTATCACAACCTGCGCCACGCAGTTCCCCATGAGTAAGTCAAGAGTTACAGACTTGCGTAGATTAACCCAAGGCGTTCACCGCCGCCAGCAGACGCGTGGCCTTTTTGCGGGCAGGAAGAAGCTGTTTCTCCCGGCCTTATTTTTAATTTCCTCGAATTCGAGGGAATTAAAACCATGATTGTTAATTTGTTACCAGACGCCCAGAAACAGCCTCCGTTGTCGCGCGAATCAGGAAGTTATTTCGGATCTGTTCCTTCAGAGTAAAATTTACCCACTCGATTGCCCGAAGAGCCATAATGCATTTATAAATGCCGCCTTTTCATTCAATTCACACCTGTTTAACATTCTCGGAATCGTCACTTGGCGGTGGCAAAATCCATAAAATAAAAAACTCCCCATCCGCATTGGATGGGGAGTTGGTTTGAACGCTTAAATGTAACGTCAACGGAGATGTAATGTAAAAGGTCGCGTCCCGGCTTAAATAGCCTCGCTGCCCTGTACGCCATCGCTTACGCGGACGACACTTTCCAGCGGCAGAACAAAAATCTTGCCATCGCCAATTTGGCCCTTGCCGCCAGCGGCGCTGCGTGCCCCCTTTACAATTGCGTCAATCGTTGGCTTTACGAAAGCGTCATTTACCGCAATGTCCAGACGGACCTTGCGAATAAGATTCACCTGAAGAGGCTGCCCACGGAAATACTCCGTATGCCCCTTCTGCCGACCATAGCCCTGAACGTCGGCTACGGTCAGGCGGAATACTTCCACATCACTAAGTGCCTGTTTGACGGCTTCCAGACGATGCGGTTGAATAATTGCGATAATCCATTTCATGCGGTTCTCCAAAAAAGTTGACCAGTCAAAAAACCCCGGCCTCGCGGCCTTTGATCCGACCAAAGGCCGGGGTTTCCACAAACAATCTTATCACGAAGAGAGACTCTGACAATGATACCCGCGTCAGGTCATGCCACCCGGCAGAGCGACCGAGGCCGCCGATCCGGTGTCGTAGCCCACTTCCCCGTGCAGGCCCAGATCCAGACCTTCGATTTCCACCTCTTCAGGTACGCGAAGACCGATTGTCTTGTCCAGAACCACAATAATAATGGCGGTGCCAACTGCGGCCACAACCACAGCATCCGAAGCGGCGAGGAACTGATACCAGAGCTGCTTCCAGTTGCCATAGATAGCGCCATTGGGACCGGCCGGATTAATAATCTGGCTGGCAAACACCCCGGTGAGCATGGCTCCAAGGAACCCACCGATGGCGTGTACGCCAAAGGCGTCAAGGGCATCGTCGTAACCGAAGATGGTCTTGAGTTGGGCACCACCGTAGCAGACCACGCCCGCCAAGGCGCCAATAATCAGCGAAGACCACATGGTGACATAACCGCAAGCCGGCGTAATGGCCACCAGACCAGCCACAAAGCCCGAAGCGATACCGAGTGTGGTGGCACGGCGATGGTGCATCCATTCGGCAAAGTTCCAGGCCATGCCAGCCATCGCGGTGGCTACCGTGGTGTTCAGAAACGCGGTGCAAGCCAGCGGATTGGCGGCATTGGCCGAACCGGCATTAAACCCGTACCATCCAAACCACAGCAGACCCGCACCCGTAAGGGTGTTGAACAGCGAGTTGGGCTGAATGACGCCCTGCCCGGGATAACCCAGACGTTTGCCAATCATAATGGCGGCCACAAGACCCGATACACCCGATGAAATATGCACAACGGTTCCGCCGGCAAAGTCCACCGCGCCCAGGGTTGAAAGCCAGCCTCCGCCCCAGATGAAGTGAGCCAGCGGGTCATACACCAGCGTGCCCCACAGGAAAATAAACAGGCACCATGCTCCATACTTCATACGCTCGGCTATCGAACCGGCAATAAGGGCCGGGGTGATAACGGCGAACATGGCTTGAAACATGTTGAAAATGGTTTCCGGAATGGGCGCTCCACCCGGTGAAACCAGCGTGTTGGGACCGCACCACATAAGCAGGCGGCTGGGATCCCATCCAATGTACGGAGCCAGCCATGGGATAAGCGGCGTGGTTCCAATGGTCGGACCGGCAAAGGCCAGCATGTAGCCAAACAGGAACCATTGCACCACAATGACACCCAGGGCCGAGTACGAGGTGATCATGGTTGCCAGGAAGTTTTTGCGGCGAACAATGCCGCCGTAGTACAGTGCCAGACCGGGCATCATGATCATGACCAGTGCCGTCGCGGCCAACATCCAGGCGGTGCTGCCGGTGTCATAACTGGTGGCATACCACGGTGGCGTTGGCGCAGCCGCAGGAGCTGTGGCGACAGCAGTCGAGGCTGCGGCCGCCTGAGACGCGGCGGCCGCAACGGGTGCGGTGGCGACAGATTGGGCGAAAGCCGGAGCTGTCATTAACAGCACCAGCAACGATGCGACAAGTCCCCTGACCCATCGCATGGTTTGACCTGAAAATATTTTCCCTGCACGCATGAAAAAGTCCTCCTAAAGACCTTCCACAGAAATCTCAACGCACTTCCCGACACACGCGGGAGATGACATTGAGGAAAAATTCCATTTACTATCGCGCTCAGCCTTGAAGTTGGCTTAATACGCGATTTATTTAGTACTATTACCCCGTCATGCCCAGTGTGGCGGACGCGGAACCTCGTTGGACGTAAGCAGTAATGCAACTGCCGTGCCAATAAGTTGGGCATGACATATTTTGTTCGGTTAAGGAATGGGCGTTTAGTGTAAAACAGGACAAAATACACGCATAATGTGGCTATCAATTAAAAACGGGAGCCAAAGTTTTCGGCTTGATTTCGGGAAGAGTCTCCCCCGGACGTTGCCCTCAACAAAACTGGATTGCCTAAATAGCGCGCAGTTGGGTGGGATGCGGCGCGAATTCGCCTGAATGTTGAACAAGTCGCCCTCTGCTGGTTCACTCGGAATTGGAGACATGAGCCATCGGTAATTACCCGGCGCTGCGAAGCCGCACCCCACAATGCCACGCGGAGACGCGGAGTTCGCGGTGGAAACGGGATGGGACCACGGACAACCAGATATAATATGTCCTGCTGTACACCACCCATGGCTCGCCACAAAACGGCTCGCCAACTGTGGGAGCAGGGCATAGTCCCGGCACGCCGGAACCGAGCGCGCAGTCCATGGCATTTTGCGTTAATATGGAATTTGGCTACGGAATTGCCCGACGCGTTGTTAGTTGTCGTGGCCGGACTGGTTGTATGGAGACCGCCAATGCATGGCAATGATGGTTTGGGCGTCAAACGCGAACAGATGGATCCCTCGCACAAGGCTCTGGAAATAAATCTTGATCACCGTCGCTACGGCACGTTTGCTGAAATAGGCGCCGGCCAGGAAGTGGTCCGCTGGTTCTTTCGCGCTGGCGGAGCTTCGGGCACCATCGCCAAAAGCATCAGTGCCTATGATATGTCCGTCAGCGATGCCATTTATGGCAAATCGGAACGCTATGTCAGCCGCGCACGCCTGCAATCCATGCTGGATTACGAACACAAATTAAACCTCAGCCGTTTGAATGAATCCCGTGGCGACACCACCGCCTTTTTTGTCTTCGCCAATACCGTTGCCGCCCGAGGATTTAATTCCACACGCGAGGGTCACGGCTGGCTGGGCGTGAAATTTCAGGCTCACCCGCGCGATCAGGACAGTCAGATTATTCTTCACGTTCGCATGTTAGACAAGGAAAATTCGCAACAACAGGAGGCACTGGGAATTGTGGGCGTGAACCTGCTGTATGGCGCATTTTTCCTGCATTACGAACCGGAACTGCTGCTTAAATCTCTGCTGGACGGCCTTTCCATTGATCGTATAGAAATTGATATGATTGAATTCACCGGTATTGAATTCCGTCATGTGGACAACCGTATTATGAGCCTGCGCCTTGTGGAGCTTGGCTTAAGCGACTCGGCCATGTTCGGTCCATCCGGCGAGGTGCTCCAGCCTTCGGAAATTCTGCATAACAAACCGATTCTGGTGGAGCGCGGCAGCTTTCGTCCGGTAACCCATGTAAATCTGGATATGCTGCGCTGTGCCCGGGAGAAGTTTGCCCAGGTCGTCGGGCCGCAGGTCTGCCCGCCGGTGGAACTCATGGAAATAACCATGCGCAATCTGAAGGGCAGCGGTGTGGCTATTGACCTGCGCGATTTTCTGGCGCGGGCCGATATTCTTTGTGCGTGCGGCAAAACCGTTCTTATTTCCGACTTTTTTGAGTTTTACCGCCTCGCCGCCTGTTTGGCCCGTTACACCAAAATGCCTCTGGGGCTGGTGATGGGGGCCGCGAGTCTGTTGGAACTCTTTGATGAAAAATATTACGCTGATCTGGAAGGCGGAATTCTTGAATCGCTGGGCCGGCTTTTCAAAAATGAACACAGGCTCTACGTCTACCCCTATCTGGACACAAATGGCAAAATTGTAACCGCTCAAACCCTGGGCGTTGCGCCGGAGCTTGTTAAACTTTATGGTTATCTTCTGGATCGTGGCGCGATTCAACAGATGGACAACTACAATCCCGAATATTTGCCCATTTTCTCCCGCGATGTGTTGTTAAAAATTAAAGCCGGTGATGATTCCTGGAAGGCGATGGTCCCGCAAAATGTTGCTGAAATGATCCAAAAACGCGGATTCTTCGGCTACAGGCCGAAGTGATGAATCTGTAGAATTAAATCGCACCTTATTTACGGGACTGGTTCAATGCCAAGGCGGTTTGCTGCGGCGGGTGGTACATTTTAATTCGCGTCGAGCGGGCCACGGGATAACTCCCGTAGCTCTGTGGTGTCACGAAAGATGGCACTGCAACCGGCCGCCTCAGTTACCCGCACTTCAGCTACGCGAACAGGAGCTTTCATCCGCCTGGCCAATTCCATGCCAATGTGTTCAGCCACACGTTCCGCGGATGGATTCCATTGTCGGTCAAAGGGGGGAACGTTATTGAGGTGGCCATTCATCCATGGATTTATAATTTGCTTAAGCATGTTCTCCAGAACATGGAAGTCCATCACCGTTTCCAGATCATCAAGTTGCCCCGATTCCACTTTCGCCTGGACATGCCAGTTATGCCCATGCAATGGTTCCAGTGAGCCATCCGCCAGACGAAGCTGGTGGCTGGCGCAAAATTCCGCGGTCACTTCAATGACGTACATGAAAAAGCTTCCAAACAACACGGGGTTTCATACCTCGCATGGCGCAATCGCAATAGCGTGCCCATGCAATTTCCAATCGGGGCTAACGCGCCAACTGCCGCCCGCGCTGTTCCGCCGCGGACAATGCCGCCTCCATTAACGCCGGAAATCCATTGGCCTCCATACTGTGAATGGCCGCCTCGGTAAAGCCTCCAGGGCTGGTCACCTTGCGCCGCAGTTCCGCCGCCGAATCCGCTGATTCCGCCAGCATTTTTCCCGCTCCCACAATCGTCTGGCGGGCCAGCAGTTCCGCTTCCGCTTTGGGCAACCCCATTTTCTCGCCGGCCGAGGCCAGTGCCTCCGCGAGAAAAAATACATACGCCGGACCGGAACCTGAAAGACTGGTAACCGCATCCATTAGATTCTCCGCCACCTCCGCGGTCACGCCGCAGGATCCAAAAATGCCGCGGGCCCTCGCCATATCCTCCGCAGAGGCAAGTGACCCGCGGCACAGGCCGCTGGCACCGCTGCGCACCAGCATGGGCGTGTTGGGCATAACCCGAATCACACGCACCGGTGGCAACATGCTTTCAATATATTTTGTGGACACCGCTGCCACAATGCTTATCAGCAGTGTGCCGGAATGAATGCCCGGTTTAAGATCGGTCAGCGCTTCGGTTATTTTCTGCGGCTTTACCGCCAGAATTACACAGTCGGACCGTGCCGCCGCCAGGGGGGCGTCAGTTGAGCAGGCTATGCTAAGTTGTTTGGAGAACAGGGTGCGCCGTTCGGTCATCGGGTCCACCGCCGCCATGTCGTCGGCTTTATAGATGCCCGCGGCAATAACTCCACGGGCAATGGCTTCCGCCATATTGCCGGCACCAATAAAGCAAAGTGCGGTCCTGTGTGCGGTTTTGGCTTGTGCCACCTTCATTGGGATGACTCCTGATTCTTAAATAATTCGCCGTTGCCCGTCTTATTTTGCCAGTTATGCCCTTGGAACCAGAACATCACGGGTTGGGGAAATTTATCCGTCCACGGGACTTTGCGGAGTTTAGCGGAAAACATGAATTGTCGCCAAGCCTTCCATCACAAGACTTCCATCATAGAGCGCATGGTTTCAATAGAAATGTCACGCGGAGACGGATGGAGCCTCAGTCCGCATCCTTTTCCGCATGCAATTCCCACACATCGGCACCAGATTCCGCGCGGCGTAATATCAGTCGCAGAGCGTAATGCCTGCCCGTGAGGCCAACTTCCAGCCGGGTTTCATTCAGGAAAAAGATCACCAGTTTGCCGCCATCCACCTGTGTGACATGCCCGCGCCGGCCCGAAATAGGCCCCTGGTAGTCCAGATAGATTCTGCGATGATCAGGCAAAGCTCGGGCTAAAAACCAGGTGCCGGTTTCCGAACACTCCGGGTGTACCCACAAGTCCGGATCGCGGCGGATTTGCCATGTCGCCAGTCCGCTGCGTCCCGGCAATTCCAATAGAAGGTCCCAATGGATGTCCTCGCCGGTAATATGCCTTAGAATGGCAAAGTGGAATTCGGGTGGCTGCGGCAATTTCGTATTTTTCATCCTGGCCGCTTGTGCGGACGAGATGAAGTTTTTGTTGGAGTCTTGCCAAACCACGTTTCAATGATACCATCAGGAGATGGAAAACATAGCGGAGTCTAATATGACCAAGCAAACCTTGCGGAATAAACCTGATTTTTCAAAAGCGAAAAAGATTTTCGCCGTTGCTATTGTGGCCGGCGTCGGCATTTTGGCGGGTTGTGAAGCTCCCGCCATGAAGCTGCGCAACGAAGGCTTGCGCCTTTACCATCGGCATCAATACGCCGCGGCTTTGCGGAAATTTAACGAATCGCTCAAATACAATGAATCGCAGCCGCGGGGCAATTACTATGCCGGAGCTGCGGATTACATGCTCGGACGTTATGAGCAGTCGCAATATCATTATAAAATGGCGTGGCGGGTTGACCCTAATTATGGCCATGTCAAAAGTGCTCTGGCGGAAGCTCTTATAAAAAGTGGCAAGCCCAACGAAGCTATGAATTTTCTGGAACGCGATGCCGCCCTTACTCAGCGCCCGACCGGTCGTCTGCGTGTGGCAAAATTCTATGAAAAGATAGGCGATTTGGACGATGCCCGCGCCAATTACATTAAAGTTGCACAGATGGCACCCAACAATGCCGCCATTCAACTGGCTGTTGGGAAGTTTTTCGACCGCATTGGCCGGAAGGCTCAAGCCGGCAAGTATTATGCCCAGGCTTATAAACTCGATCCCGCGATACCCGGACTGGTGCCGGCCATGCTTCATGATGGTCTGACCATTTCCGATGTTTACGCGCCGCCCACCACCCATCCTTGATTTGCGGTTCCGGGCGGAACACATGTACCGGGCGGTCGCGCAGGCTGGCTCGGTTCATCCGTTTGGCAGACACTTTTACCGGTTGATTGGCACGCCGCTCCGCTATGGAGTGGCCACAACGGGCACACGAACCATGATTGAATCAGCAAGTCATCGCTTTATCGAACTTCTGGAGGCCCACCGCGATGATCTTTACAC
>JAJYPG010000027.1 GCA_021795535.1 Planctomycetota bacterium | reverse complement strand
ACCATGGACGCAAACCGGACTTCCCACAGGCTATCCGTTTTATGCCACTGTTGTGCCGCCGGGCCGGATGGATAAGCCGCGGGCACGGCTGCAGACGACAATGGATCAGTTGACGGGTCTGCTGGCGGGTATGATTGTGGCGAGTCTGGGATTGGCCCTGCTGCTCAAGTCGGACAATCCAGGGCAGGTGATTTTTGCCTGTTTCATATCCTTTGCCATAAGCGGTCTGGTGGTTGGAGTATTTCTACCCCGTGCATCAATGCTTATGATCTGGCTGGCCGTACCGCTTACCGCGGCCGTGGGTTACCTGCTGGCCAGCCATGGAACGCCCGCACTGCCGGGCGAGGTGCCGGAATTCTCTACCGGTGGAGCGGCGATTTTCTGGGGCCGGGCCGCCCCCGTATGTTACGTGGCGGCGGGTCTGCCTGGCGCCATCATCGGTTTCTATGCGGCGCTGCGTATGCATTACCGACAGGCACTTGATGAAGCGATGGCGGATATAAAGTAGTTTGAGATTTCGTCCGTCCACTTCTAATATAGGCCCATGGCTCGACCGAAACTGAAAATGCGACTGCTTTGGCTTGTGCTGCTGCCGCCGCTTCTGGCGGCTTGCCACCATACCTCCCGGCAGGCCTCTGCGGCACAAGGGGTGCGGATTGTCAGCACCGTTCCGGCGGCCACAGAGATTCTTCTGCAAATTGGTGCCGGATCAACATTGGTGGGTGTGTCGCGGTTTGATAAACCACTGTTGCCGCCAGCCTATAAGGGTCTTCCGGTGGTGGGCGATTATCTGCATCTTAATGACGAACAACTGCTTGAACTTCATCCCAGTGTTTTAATTATGCAGATAAGTCCATTGCGCATGAATGACGGACTAAGCTCTCTGGCTCGGCGGAATCATATTGCGCTGGTGAATGTGCATTTAAGCACACTTGGAGAAATTAAACAGACCGCTCTGGCTCTGGGAAAAATTGCGCACCGTGTGGTTGCCGCAAAGGCGGCGGTGGCCGCTCTGAACAAGCGTCTGGCGGGCTTTGCAAATGATATTCCTCCGCCCGGGAAAAGGCCGCGCGTATTGTATCTTGTGGGAACTCGGCCAATGCGTGCGGTTGGCGCGGGGAATTTTTTAAACCGGGTGATGGCACTCGCGGGCGGAATAAACGTGGGAGCGAAGTTGGGCCATGGTTTTCCGGTGCTTACGCATGAAACACTGCTGGATCTCAAGCCCTCCATCATACTCTTGGCCAAGCCGGGCGAGCCACCCCAGTGCGTCGGTGTCGATTCGCGTATTGCCGCGTTTGCCGAAGGTGCCCAACTGCCGCCCCTTTCCGGGCACATTTTCCTGATAACCAATCCGCTCTGTGAAATGCCCACGCTGGACATTGGCGATGAAGTGGCGGAATTGCAGCGCATTTTCACCCACCTGCAAGGTAATACGCCGTGGGGGAGGCCATGATGCGACCCTTTTCACGCACCGCCAATCCACCCCTTCTGTTGGAATTGCTGGTCGGTCTGGCGCTGGTGTCAGTGGCGTTGGCTTTGGGGCTGGCGGTTGGGCCGGGCATGCCGGGACATGCGTGTCCATCGTTTGGTTTTGCCACGCCCGCGATTGCCCATCTGCGGCTGGTTCGCATTCTGGCGGCTGGTCTGGTGGGTGCGTCGCTGGCGATAGCGGGCGTGCTGTTGCAGGGATTGCTGCGTAACCCGCTGGCTGATCCTTATGTGCTGGGTATTTCCAGCGGGGCAACGGTTGGGGCAATGGTCTGGATTCTGCTGGGCGATGCGCTGGCGGCGGCGGCATTGGCGCATCCGTGGCTTGATGGTTTGCTGGTATATGGCCAGGCGGTGCCGGCACTGCTTGGCGCGCTGGTGACATGTGGTGCGGTTTTTTTGCTGGGCCGGCGCAACGGCATGCTGGACCCGATAACCCTACTGCTGGCGGGCGTGGTGCTAAGCAGCATTAACACGGCGCTTATTATGCTGCTCAATAATCTGGCTCCTTATGGGGCGCGATCAGATATTCTAAATTACATATTCGGATATATTAGTTCAACCACGCCGGCTTCCTTGCTTTGGCTGGTTACCGTGCTGCTGGCGGTCTGCTGGCTGGTGGCCATGGCCATGGCCGGCGCCATGAACATCGCGGCGCTTTCCGACGTTGAAGCCACCAGCCTGGGCGTGAGGCTTGGCCGCCTGCGAATCATCAGTTTTGTGCTTTCGGCGGCACTGGCCGCAGGAGCCATTGTGCTGGCCGGGCCGATTGGTTTTGTCGGGTTGATCTGTCCGCATATCTGCCGGTCATGGTTTGGCCCGGACCACCGTCGCCTGCTGATCACCAGTCCACTGCTTGGCGCGGCTTTCCTGATCATGGCTGATTCGTTTGTGCGCAGCACCGGAGCGTGGTTCAATGGCGAGATTCCCGTGGGTGTTATTACCGCATTGTGTGGCGGGCCTTTCTTTCTTTATCTGCTTCAGCGGCGGAGGACCTGGCAATGACCCTGTCCGATCCATCCACTATTTCCACTCCCACAATTCCGCCGGCATTCGCTGCAAAAAACCTCTGCTTCGGGTTTGGCGGCAACCCCGTGTTGCAAAATCTTTCCGTGGAAATTCCACGCGGTAAAATCACCGCCATCATCGGACCCAATGGCGCGGGGAAATCGACTCTGGCCCATCTGCTTATTGGATATTTGCAGCCGGATGGCGGATCGATTGACCTGATGGGAAAACCCCGTGCATTATACAGTTATGCACAGGCCGCCGCGCTGGTGGCCTTTGTGCCGCAGCTTTCCCACGTCGGCTTTGCGTATAGTGTGCGGGATATTGTTCTGATGGGACGCTGGCCTGTGCGGAACAAGGGAGAAGGTGCCGCGGCGACTGGCGCATTTTGGCTGGGCGAGCATTCCCCAGCGGACTTGGCCGCCGCGGATCAGGCCTTATGGGATACCGACGTTCATCATCTGGCACATCGGGCATTTAATGAACTTTCCGGCGGCGAGCGGCAGCGCGTGACCATTGCCCGGGCGTTGGCCCATGACGCACCAATTATGATTTTGGATGAGCCAACCACAGGCGTGGATCTGTGGCATCAACTGGAAATTCTAAGCAGATTGCGGACGTTGGCTCATGAACATGGCCGGGCCATTGTGCTGGTCTCACATGATTTGAATATGGCGCTGAATCATTGCGACAACGCCATTTTGCTTGCACAGGGAAAGCTGGTCGCCGCTGGCGCGGTGGAGACTGTTTTGACGCCGGAAATTCTAAGTCCTGTTTATCGTGTGACAATAACTCCCCTCGGCCCATTGCTGCATTTTTCGCAAAACACGAAAAGCTGAAGAGGCTAGACGGATTTTAAATTTGAGATTTAAGATTCGAAATTTCAAATTTGAGACTTTTCGGAGGTTGCGAATTGAATCAAGAGTTTTCCGGGTTTGTTCCGATAATTGGAAAAGCGGTTTTGCTGCTGGAGGCAGTGGCCTGCATTGGTATGTACCTTCCTGCGATCTGGACTATCGCACGGGCACGAAACTGGACAGGGATGGCCGGTGTGGCTCTTATATTTTTTATTTTCGCAAATATAAATATTAAATCCTGCGACGTTTCTGGTTTTGCCCCCTGTAATCGGCTAAACTTACAAGTGTAGAGAGAATTGTTATTGTTACGCGGGCCACCAACTTGTTATACAACGGTCTGCGGTCAAACGGAGATTTCATTGTGGACACGTCGGACTCTTTGAGTCGCCCCATTGACTCGGTAAACGCTCTTAATGCGGAATTTTTACAAGAACTTTATCAAAGATGGCAACAGGAACCGGAATCGGTTGACCCGCAATGGCGCTGGTTCTTCCAGGGTTTTAACCTTGCGGCGGATGGTGCGCTTGCCACTGGATCGGGAAGCCCGGCAGAGGCGGAAGGCCGCCTTTCCACTGCGGGTGTTCCCGACCTGCAAATTGCCGATCTTATTCACAGCTATCGGGAATGGGGGCACTTGATTGCCGATCTGGACCCGCTTGGTCGCAACCAGACGGAGCACCCGTTTCTTTCCTTAGACGAATTCGGCCTAAGTGAGTCAGACCTGGACCGCATGGTAAGCGCGGGCACCTTCGCGAACAACGCGGTCGTTACGCTGCGGCAGCTTATTAACATGCTGCGTACGACCTATTGCGGCACCCTGGCGGTGGAATATATGGATATTCAAGACCCCGCACAGAGAGCCTTCCTGCAGGAGCGGATGGAGCCGACACTCAACCGTCCGGTCCTGACTGCGGATCAAAAAAAATATGTTATGTCACGGCTGGTGGCGGCGGAGGATTTTGAACAATTCCTGCAGCGGCGGCATCCGACCATTAAAAGATTCTCCATTGAAGGGGCGGAATCGCAAATTACGCTTCTGGAGGAAATTATTGAACATGGTGCCCTGCAAGGTGTGGACGAGGTCATTTTCGGCATGGCGCATCGTGGCCGACTGAATGTGCTGGCGCATATTCTCAAAAAGCCTTATGAAATGATTATGGCTGAAGTGCTGGACAGGCCACAGAAATTTGGTGGGGATGGCGATGTGAAGTATCACCTTGGGTATGCTTATGACCATGTGACTTTGGCGGGGAAATCGATTCACCTGTCGCTGGCGGCTAATCCAAGCCACCTGGAAATTGTGGACCCTGTGGTGGAAGGCATTGTGCGGGCGAAGCAGAACCGCAAAGGCGATATCACACGCCAGCGCGTTATTCCTGTGCTTATTCACGGCGATGCGGCTTTCACTGGCCAGGGGATTGTGGCGGAAACTCTGTATCTTTCTGAACTGGAGGCTTATCGCACCGGCGGCACCATCCACCTGATCTGCAATAACCAGATCGGTTTCACGACCGATCCGACCGATTCGCGATTTACCCGTTACCCCAGTGATGTTGCCCGCGCCATTCAGGCACCGGTTTTCCATGTCAATGGCGATGATCCCGAGGCCGTGATTCATGCGGCGCGGCTGGCGATGGAATTCCGTCAGCGGTTCAAGGCTGATGTGATCATTGACCTGGTTTGCTATCGTCGCCGTGGTCATAATGAAATGGATGACCCCGGCGTGACTCAGCCGGTGATGTACCGGCTGATCGCCAAACACCCCACGACCCGGCAGATATACGCCAGGCGGCTTGTGGAGACGGGAATTATTTCCCAGGCGGAGCTGGACGCGATGGCTGAGGGCGTCCATGAGCGTCTGGAAAAAGCCCAGGAATATGCCCAGACATTCAAACCAACGGATATGCCCCCGCCGACCCGCGGACCGTGGCGCGATATTGTAAAAGCGCCGCGCGATATTCGTGACTGGCGCGTGGCGACCGCGGTGGACCCGGACCGTCTTACGCACATTGCTCAGCAGGTTTGCGCCATTCCGGTAGGGTTTAATGTGCATCCCAAAGTGGCCCAGATGTATAAGGCTCGCCTTGATGCGGTGCGCAAGGGAGCGGATATTGACTGGGGATGCGGGGAAATGCTGGCCATTGGATCGCTGTTGGATCAGGGCGTGTGGGTACGCCTTACCGGCCAGGATGTCTGCCGCGGCACATTCAGCCATCGCAATGCCGTTATTTATGATTCCCAGACCGGTCAGTCGCACACGCCCCTGGGCGCTTTTAGCGAAGGAAAGTCGCGCTTTACCATCATTAACACCATGCTTTCGGAATTGGCGGTCGTGGGGTTTGAATATGGATTCTCTTCAGCCGATCCACAGGCTCTGGTTATGTGGGAAGCTCAATTTGGTGATTTTGTGAACATGGCGCAACCCATTATTGACCAGTTCATCACCACCGCCGAAACCAAATGGGGAAAATACAACGGCCTGGTCATGCTTCTTCCCCACGGCTATGAAGGCCAGGGGCCGGAACATTCCCATGCCCGCCTGGAACGCTTCCTGCAGCTCGCCGCGGAAGACAACATTCAGGTCTGCAACCCCACCACGCCGGCACAATATTTTCACCTGTTACGGCGGCAGATTCTGCGTAACTTCCGCAAACCTTTGATTGTCATGGCACCCAAGAGCCTCTTGCGGAACAAACTGGCGGTTTCCACATTGGATGAATTTTCCAATGGTCAATTCCAGGAGATGATTGATGAAACCCGGCCTCTGGATCGCAGCCGCGTGCGCCGCGTGCTTGTTTGCAGCGGAAAAATTTATTACGAGCTTTACGCCCAGCGCGAAAAACATCGCATAACGGATATTGCGATCCTGCGGCTGGAGCAAATTTATCCCTTCCACGCAGAGCGGCTGACGGAAATTTCCCGCACATATCCCAAGGGTGTGGAAATGGTGTGGGTGCAGGAAGAGCCACGCAACAATGGCGTCTATCCGTTCATTGGAGCCAAGTTGCATTACCACTGGCCGGGAATGCAGAAGCTTATTTACATTGGACGTAAACCCTCAAGTAGCCCCGCGGCCGGTTCACATGAGCGGCACCATCATGAGCAGGAGGAGATCATCGCGCGGGCGTTGAATCTTTCACTCGCTGAACTGGAAAAACAGGATCATGGCAATGTGAATGGCCAGGCTCCCGCGCCCAGCGATGTGGAAGTGACGGAAGGGGCGCCCGTCGGCAAATAAGCCGGCGGTGCGCGGGCGTTCGCCCCACACTGTTGTGGGGATTGTTGAAGTTCAGATGGCAGGTAAAAAGAAAGATTAAACGCATGAGCACCACACGAGTTGAGTTGTTTGTCCCTGGTCTTGGAGAATCTGTCACGGAGGCACGTATCGCCAATTGGGTAAAGACCGATGGCGATGCCGTTCTGCCCGATGATGTTGTGGCCGAATTGGAAACTGACAAGGCCACCGTGGAACTGCCAGCTGGCTCCGCCGGTGTTTTACGGATTGTTAAAGACAAAGGCCAGACCGTGAATGTGGGCGAACTGATTGCCCGCATTGAGCCTGGGACCGCGGGAACGAAATCCGCAGCTCGCGCTGCGGCAACCGCTCCAGCTGCGGCAGCCGCGCCTGCCACTGCGGGGCCGCAAAAAGCGTCGCCCGCACGGAACCTCGCACCGTCGGTACAGCGTCTGGTGACGGAAAAGAATCTCAACCCGCGGGAAATTCCGGCTTCCGGACCGGGCAATCGGATAACCAAAGGCGATGTGCTGGCCCATATTGAATCGCAGGATTCACGCAAGGTTGCTCAAACCGATACCGTCGAAGCTTCTCGCGCGAATCAGCAGTCTCCGGCAACCCGTGCGCCAGCCGCGGCCTCGGCTCTGCCCAAAGCTCCACCAGCTCCGGTTTTTTCCGCCGGGGCCGATGGCCCGGAGGAGACGCGGGTGGAGATGTCCAAATTTCGCGAGACGGTTGCCCGCCGTCTGGTGGAGGCGCAGCACACTGCGGCCATTCTTACCACATTTAATGAAGTGGATATGTCCGCAGTAATGGCGCTGCGCGAAAAATACAAGGAAAAATTTGAAAAAACCCACAGCGTGGGCCTGGGCTTTCTTTCCTTCTTCGCCCGCGCTGCATGTGCGGCTGTGAAGGCTGTTCCAGTGATTAACTCGCAATTGCAGGAACGCGCCATTGTCTACAAAAAACACATGCACTTGGGCGTTGCGGTGGCGACCGAAAAAGGGCTGATTGTGCCGGTGGTGCGCTATGCCGACAAGCTCTCCATGGCCCAGATAGAATCCGAAATCAAACGCCTGGCCACCCGCGCCCGCGAAGGTAAAATTTCCCTGGAGGAACTGGGCGGTGGAACCTTTACCATCACCAATGGCGGCGTTTTTGGATCGTTGCTTTCCACCCCCATTCTCAATCCGCCGCAGAGCGCCATTCTGGGACTCCACAAAATTGAAAAGCGGGCTATTGTCGTCAATGATCAAATAGTCATTCGCCCGATGATGTACCTGGCACTTAGCTACGATCATCGCCTGGTGGATGGCCAGCAGGCCGTTACTTTTCTGGTACACATGAAAGAATCTCTGGAAGACCCCTCGCGGCTGCTGCTGGAAATTTGAGCTTCCCGTCGCATTATCCCATAAATTCCACCGGTGTGCAGGGCGGAATCAGCGAAGCCCTGGCCCCCGCTTCCAGCAGGGCGTTTACCGCAGCGCGGCCTTGCGGACCGTAATCCAGCGTCCAGTGGTTCACATACATGCCTACGAATTCATCGGCCAGCTTTTCATTCATATCCCGCGCGTATTGCAGGGCGTGGCGCACCGCTTCGGTACGGTGGGCCAGCGAAAATTCTATGCTGCGCTTCAAAATGCCGGTTACTTCCTCCATGACCGGCTGGCCCAGATCGCGGCGAATAACGTTTCCGCCCAGGGGCAGCGGAAGGCCGGTTTTTTCCCGCCACCATTTGCCCAGGTCCACACAGCAAACCAGACCATTGTTCTGATAGGTAAGCTGCCCTTCGTGAATAATCAGCCCCGCGTCCGCATGGCCCGCTTCCACATATTGCAGAATTTCATCAAACGGCTTGACCACCGTATGTACGCCTTTGCCCAGTAGAAGCTGCATGGCAAGAAAAGCCGTGGTAAGCGTGCCGGGAATGGCAATGCATTTGGTTTTAAGCTCTTCAGGTGTGAAGGGTTTTTTAGAGACAATCATGGGACCGTAGTTGTCGCCCATGGAACAGCCGCAACCCATCAGGGCGTATTTGTCTTTTACATACGGATAGGCATGAAGGCTGATCGCTGTAATTTCCAGTTCGCCTTTCATGGCGCGGGTATTAAGGGTTTGAATGTCCTGCAGGATGTGCTCAAATTGGTATGGACCGCCATCCATTTTTCCCGTGGCCAGTCCGTAAAACATGAATGCGTCATCCGGGTCCGGGGAGTGGCCCAACTTTAATTTTATTTTGTCCGCCATAGTGGTCCTTTTTTAAGAAAGCCAAAATATCAAGCTCCATATCATAGTGGTT
>JAJYPG010000026.1 GCA_021795535.1 Planctomycetota bacterium | reverse complement strand
ATGACGCTGTGAATTATTGGCGACAAAAGCGATTGCCGCAGAAATTCCAACACTACCACCAATATTGCGTGCCAGATTCAAAATACCAGACGCATCGCTGATACGATCGCGCGGCACAAAGCCAAACGCAGCGGTGTTAAAAGGTACAAACAAAAATGCCAGACCGAGTCCCTGCACGGCGCGGCACCAGGCCAGTGCGCCAAAATCCGCGGAAAGGGACAGACTTCCCATCATCATAAGGGCCAGCACATTTACCAGAATACCGAAGGTAATGAGCCAGCGTGTGGCAATACGTGGCACAAGAAAGCCGACCAGGGGCATCAGGCAAAATACCACCATGCCGCCCGGAGCCAACACCATACCCGCCTGTTTGGCGTCGTAACCCATCAGAGTTTGCACCATCAAAGGCAGCAGAGTGGTGGTGGAATAAAGCACGCCGCCAAAAATAAACATGCCCAGTGTGGCCAAACCAAAATTCGAGTCTTTAAGCAGCCGGAAATTAATAATAGGATGCGGCTCATACCATTCCCAGATAAATCCGCAGACCAGTCCCAGCACGGCAAAAAGGGCCAGCGTGCGAATCGCCGGGGAGGAAAACCAGTCGGCATCCTGTCCGCGGTCCATCATAATTTGCAGGCAGGCCAAACCCAGAGTAACAAGCCCAAGACCGATATAATCCATGCCGGTCTCACTAATTTTCACCCGCCGCTGATGGGCTGGTTCGGGAAGCAGAATGAACAGAGAAAACAGCAAGACAATGCCGATGGGCACGTTAATAAGAAAACACCATCGCCACGTATAATTATCAGTGATCCACCCCCCCAGTAACGGGCCAAGAACCGGGCCTACCACCACAACAATGCCGTAAACAGCCATGGCCGCACCGATTTTTTCCGGTGGAAAGGTATCTCGCAAAATAGCCTGGGCACCCGGTTGCAGGCCGCCACCTCCAAGCCCCTGGAACACACGACAGATAATAAGAAGAGGAAAGCTCGGAGCCATTCCCACCAGCAGCGAACTGAGTGTGAAAATGGCCACACACCCCATGAAATATTTTTTACGGCCAAAAACCGCGGAAAAAAAACCGTTCAACGGCAGCACAATGGCATTGGCCACCAGATAGCTGGTAAGCACCCAGGTGCTTTCATCCACTGTTGTTGCCATGGCACCGGCGATATGCGGCAATGCGACGTTCGCAATGGTGATGTCCAGCACCTCCATAAACGCCGCCATTGCGACCAGCGGGGCAATCAGCCACAGGCTGATGGGCAGTCCGGGAGTCAATGCACCGACATCGGTCAAAGATGACGAAGCATTATTCATTGCACCTTCACCTCTGGCTCGGCCGACATGCCGGAGGCGAGAAAGGGCATTTTTCCGGGCAAATTTTTGAACAGAATTTTTACCGGAACTCGCTGCACCACTTTCACATAGTTGCCGGTGGCATTTTCCGGCGGCAACAGACTAAAAGATGCGCCGGTACCGGCTTGTATGCTTTGGACGTAGCCGTGAAAAATATAACTTGGATAAGCGTCGATGCTGATAGTCGCCGGATCCCCGGTCTTCATGTGGGTCAGAGCGGTTTCCTTAAAATTAGCAATCACCCACATATCGGGTCGGACAATGCTTAAGAGCGTCTGCCCTGTGGTAACATAGTCCCCCGGCTCGACGGTCTTTTGAGTGACATAGCCTGAGGCAGGCGCGGTGATGGTGCAGTAGGAAAGATTCAATTGAGCCTGTTTCAACTCGGCCTGTAATTCAGCCACATGTGCATTGCCGCCTTCATAGATGCTGGCTTTTTGCCCAACCTGCTCAGGCACCACATTTACAGCAGCAAGCTGCGCTTTAGCCTTGCGCAAGCCAGCCAAAGCCTGATTCAGTTGAGCTTTTGCCGCAAGCACCCCCTGCTTTGCGGCATAAACACCGGCATGAGTCTGGGCAAGAACAGCAACTTTTGCACCGACATTTTTCTGCGCAGCGACCACGTTGGCCTGTGCGGAAACTTCAGCGGCATGATAGCTTTCCACCTGGTTAGGTGTCACATCACCGGTTTTTAACAGCGACGCATAGCGACGGTAATCATCCCTGGCTTTTGTCGCCTGAGCCTGATCCGCCTGAACCAGAGCTTCAGCCTGCGCCTGATCAGCAACAGCAGCGAGAACCCGCGCCCGCGCTTGAGCAAGAGAACTTTGCGCTTGCGCGATGAAAGCCTTCGTCGAGGCAATGGCGGTTCCGGCAATAGCGACCTGCGCCTGAGCCTGGGCATAAGCCGCATTGGAAGTTTTTCCCACCAGGGCCAGATCAAATTTTTGGCCCCGGGCACCAGCTTTTGCGGCGGCAAGTTGGGCCTTAATTTTTGCCAACTGGGCTTCGTAATTACGCGGGTCCAGTGTAACGAGAACCATCCCCTTTTTTACAAACTGGTTATCCAATACCGGCACGGTTAGAACCTGGGCGGGAACCTGCGGTGCAATGGATACAACATGGGCCTGTACAAAGGCGTCATCCGTGGAGGCATATTTTTGTGCGTGAATATACCATGGCACCCCAACTACCAGCGCCAGAATCAGTAAAATCGCGCCGCCAATCAGGAATATTTTTTTTCGCCTGCCAGCACCGTTGGCTGGCGGTGAAAGGGAATCCTCTGCGGCTCCTTCGGAAGGCTCCGGCTGATTCACGGGCGCTGCAGCCCCAGCCCGCATACCGCTTCCCGTTGAAGAAACATTACTCATCCTGCGACTCCTGATTTCCTTGTTCGCATCTTTTATTTCGCCCCGAACAATTACAATTCCGATACATTAACAGTTTCCCAGACACTTGCATTAATGGAACATTATTCTGACGCTCCCACGGATTTCCTGTGGCCGCGTTTCACAAGAGCGTCCCGTGAACCACGCAACGGTTTCAGACCAGACGCACCGGGCACGGAATTATGGCGGTCAGTACCGGATTCCTGCGCCGCAATAGCTCGGATTCCACCGAGCGAGAAGAGCGTAATATGATCCACAATATCCTGCATATCGCCAGCGTCAAAAGACTCTTTGCCACGCAGACGAAGAACGATGGGGCCGCAGCGATAATAAAATTGTCCCTGCGCGATGAGGCTCTCGCCAATACGTTCCAACTGTTGCGGAGAGAGCGGTTTTTCCACCAGACGATTAATAATGGAGGAAAGCCGTTGCCGACGCAGCTTTACAACATCACGGATGAACGAATCAAGTGCGGGTGTCGGCTCGGTGAGTTCGCGGCAGATTATTTTGGTATGCCATTGCAGGCTCTCATCACCTAGAAGCGTTCTAATATAAGCCTCTATGAATGCCCGCAACGCGGCCCTGGGTTCCATTTGGCCAAGGGCATCGGATTCCAGCAATTGGGAATGACAACAGCTTTTGCGTCCGAATTTTATGGTTTCCTCATAGAGCCGCTCTTTACTGCCAAAGTGATAATTCACAGCGGCGATGTTGGCACCGGCGGCCTTGCAGATCATACCGACGGTCGCGGCATGAAACCCATGCTGGGCAAAGGCCTCTCCAGCGGCAAGCAGCAGCCGCGTGCGGGTGGAATCTTTTCCGGCTTCGGCATCCTCTTGATGACGCGGGAGTAATATACGGGGTGGCCTGACTTGCGGATTGTTGGTCATAACACTGCATTCCAATAACGGAGCCAAACCCGGCTCGTTTCCTTCATGGCTTCATATTAAAACACATATTTGAAATGTCAAGTTAAAACACACATTTGATTTATTTGGGATATGTCTTTTTGTAGGGTTGCAGGCAATTGAGGCGGGGGGTCTTGACTTGTTCAATGAGTCTCCTACCATACGGAAATGAAGCATTCTGGTGGTAAAGCAATGAAGATTCTGGTCGCAGTTCCCGTTTTCAATGAAGAGCGGCATCTTAAACAAGTGCTGGCCGATATTCTTGCCTACTCACCCACCACTGATGTACTGGTGGTGGATGACGGATCCATTGACGCCACCGCGAAAATTCTGCAAACCTTAAGTGGAATTGAAGTCTTGCGCCACCGACGGAATATGGGCTATGGCCAGAGTCTGATAGATGCCTTTGCCTTCGCCGCCCGTCACGGCTACAAATGGGTGATCACCATCGACTGTGACCAACAGCATGAACCGGCGAAAATTCCGGAATTCATCGCGCAGGCAACGCTGGATCAGGCGGATATCATCAGCGGGTCCCGCTACATGCACGAACTGCCACACGAAGGCGATCCCCCCGTCGACCGACGCATGATTAACATGCTGATGACCCAGGTTATTAACCGGAATTTGAATTTGGACCTTACGGACAGTTTCTGCGGATTCAAGGCCCATCGGGTTGACGCCATGGCGGAATTGAGGCTGACGGAACGCGGGTACGCTTTCCCTATGCAGTTCTGGGTGCGCGCCGCCCAAGCCAGCTTGCGTACCGTGGAATATCCGGTGCGGTTGATTTACAACGATCCAACCCGCCACTTCGGCGGCCAGCTTGATGACCCCAACAAGCGATTGCGCCACTATCTGGAGCTTTTCTTCCGTGAATTGCGTCAAGGTGAAATGCTGCGGAGCGATAACTCCGCTCTGGCGGCCAGCGGATAAGTTTTCCCGCTATGGATTGGCTGTCGCATTACTGTGGCTTTCTTCGGCCAATAATGACAAAACGGTGAGACACAGTGGAATAACCCAACTTCTCCGCCAGTTTGCCACACAGGGCTAGAACTTCCGGGCTTTCAAACGGCACAATCAAGCCGGTTTCAATATCCACCAGATGATCGTGTCCACGGCTGGAACCGGCAAAATCGTAATACGACTGCTTGCCTGCGCCAAAAAAAACCTGGTTTAACAGACCTGCCTCCACCAGATGTTTCAGCGTGCGGTAAACCGTGGCCTTGCTGGCACGGTTGTCGCTCTGACGAAGCTGCAAGAGCAACTCTTCGGCCTCAAAAGGACGACGAAACTGCTGAACAATATCCAGAACAACCCGCCGCTCAGGCGTATATTTAAGTCGCCGGGCATGAAGAAATGTTTGAAAAAGGTCTTGCGCTGATTCCATACCATCAGATTATCACCGGCGCAGACCATGCGGGCAAATAGCCGAACAAATTCATCGTACCACTATACGAGTGCCACCAGTTCAAAACTCCTGGCCGATCTTCCGACCATCATCGGAAAAGGGAGAACCGCACGCTGTACATAAGACGCAGTTCGATGTCCCGTTAGCAGCCGTGTAAATGAATTACGATCGCAATGGACGGAAGTTCCAGCAATACTGAATTGCGTTAATCCGCATTGTGATTGTGTCGGGCAGGATCGGCATGGATCATCGTCTGGGCAAGCGACGAGAGTAATTTTTCGGCCCGGATGCTCTGAATATCAGACAAATTTCCCGAAATCAGGATTCGTCCCAGACTTCGGTGGGCAAAGGAACAGATGGCAAACCGGCGGCCGGAATGCCATTGCGCCATGCCTACATGCGCAAGGTCCTGCGCGATGGCTAAATTCACCCATCCGCTGGAACCATCCACCTTTATCCGGCCATAGTCCGCAGCCATTTGCCGCAGCCATTTCTGGTGGCTGCGAGCGGCAAATTGTGAGGCCAAAGGCACATTTTCCAGAAGCGCCAGACTTTCCGTGGCCAAACGGGTATTGACCTTGCTGCTGTTTGGATATTTGGCTAATTTTCGTTCCAAAAAGGGCAACACTTTGGCAAAGGCATTGGCGTCTTTCACCAATGCCGCAACACGTCTAAGCTGATTCCGCATATTCACCCGCAGCGCGGAGGGAAGCAGGGAGGACTGTTGCTGCGCTGTTTTCAGAGATTTGGTCGCTTGATTAAATTGGCCGGCGCGCACCTGTAATTCCGCCAGATTCGCCCACGATATTGCTGCCAGGTAAACAAGGCCGGGCCTCGCAGATATTGAATAGACATGCATTAATGCATTAAATTCATTGGCCAGATAGCCTGCCTGATCCAGTGTTGGCTGCGAAAAGGCTGAACACAACAGTGTTGTAAATTGTTGCATCAACCGCCCGGATTCTCCACCGTTGTTCACCACCCCGCCAGCCTGCAGAAGCAAGCCGCGCCGCTGCCCGGCGGAAATATCCGATTTTTTGCAGACCGCCAGCATCAGCGAAAGGAACTTATGCTGGTTAGACTCCGCGGCCACACGCAACCGACTGACGATCACCTTGTTTTTTCTTGTATCATCAATAGAACAGATCGGCCGAATTAACATCGCATACGGCGAAGCCCAGAAACCATGGGTCGGTCTGACAACATTCCACAGATCGCGGTCGTTTGCCGATGCAGTTGATGCCGTGTACCTTGGGTTATTGGCCGTACGGGAATTGTCGGAAAAGGAATTTTTGCCTGAAAACAATTCCCCCGGCAGTGGCTTGTCGGCAAACACCGCCCCCCCCACCACCAATAGACCACCTGCCAGCAACACGGAAAGACCACAGGCAACCAGAGATCGGCGAAAATAAAAAAACAGCATTTTCATTGTGATAAATCCCCCAAAAATATAAGTCCTTGCTTCATTCTTTTCCACGATATGGCCCTGATCCGACACTCATGCACAAGTGATTAAAAAACAGTCGGCTCTTTTTTCGACTCATCCATAAATGCAGCTTAAAAGCAACGCCACAGCAATAATGCACCAGTCTGATCAATGTCCGTCACACGATTAACTGAGAACACCTCACTGTTTGGACACTGGGGTGGATGGCAGCAAAATCCGGCTACCGCCTTCAGACGCGGCGGATGGTGCCGATGCGGGGGCGCTTACGGGGAGAACCCTTTTCTGGGTAGTAGCTGGAGCGATTGCGGGTACGGTAGGCAAGGCCGGATTCGCTGCGGCTTTGACTGGAATGACTCGCCGCGTCGCAGCGGGCATGGATGCGGGCGGAAAAGCAGGGTGGATATCCTGCCCGATGGGCAAATCAACTGATTCACACAATAGAATCAGCGGCAATTTATTGTTATCCCAATGGTTAAGCTGATAATAGCTTTTCTTCAACCCGCCAGCGCGAATTTGCAGATTCATGCTGTTACGCTGATAGCGGTCAATCCGACTGTGCCAATAGCTCCAGGTAAATGCACCGCGTAACAAGTGGTGCCTGCGGACGGCATCCCACATAGCCTGAAGCTGCGAGCGGGTCAGAGGCGTGTGGGTGGAATAACGCGAAGTAACGGCATTGTTGTAATCGCTGTAATTGGTGTAGGTTGTAACGCTGGACATACTTGAGGCCCGTATGACTTGATCAATGCGCTGCCGAGAAAAATAGGTGTCGTTATTGGTATCAATAACAATTGCAAAATCCCGTGGATAGGGTGTAGGCACAAATGCGGATGTGCCAAAAGGATTGCCCGCGTTGCTGGCGCACCCCCCTATTGTTGCCGCAAGCGTTATCAAAAAAAACAGACCGACGGCCTTTGTTGCAAAGACTCGCAAATTAACCAGAGCCGATTTCGCGTTCATAAAGAATCCTTTCGCTTGTTTTCCAATCTCTCGATGTCACACAGATTTCCCGTAGCAGGTTCATCGTGGAATCAATTATACCGCGAGCATCCAAGATTGAGACATTCCTGAATCCCATGCGGAAAGTATCCCGATAGTTGTCCGGGAGGACCGCATAGGGATGGGAATATCAGGATGGACACTGCGCAAGAATTTCCCGGGCGCCGCGGCTTTCAAGGGAAACCAAAAGCGGCTCATAGAGCGCGTTTAGACCGTTAATCGATGGGTCGTCCGTAAGCAAGGCACAGCGGGCACAAGCGGTGGCATCTGGCAGCGCAACAATCGCGCGGGTAATCCAGCCTGTCTGTCCGAGCCCGGTACGAGGTCGGGCACAAACGCCAATGGGAGCCAGACAGTTACCCGCGAGTTTTCGCACAATGCCACGTTCAAAAGCCAATGCTGCGGCGGTAAGTGGATCGTGAATGTGCATGAGAATATTGCGAATGGCCGCATCATCCGCACGGGTCTCAAGTACCAGCGTTCCCTGGCCGGCGGAAGGAATAAATTCATCCTCCTGTAATATGATCGCATTTTCCGGCAACAGATTGGTCCGATGCAGTCCAGCCAGCGCCAGCAAGGTACCCGCCATAACCCCTTCGCGAATTTTCTTCAGACGGGTGTCAATATTGCCGCGAAGGGGCTCAACTTTGACATCAGGCCGCAGCATAAGAAACTGACTTTTCCGCCGTAATGATGAGCTTCCCACTACAGATCCGGCGGATATTTGCGCAAGAGATTGGCCCTTATGGCCAATCCAGACGTCGTTGGGCGCGGCGCGAGTGGGTGTTGCGGAAAGAGCAAGTCCGGCGGGAATTTCGACGGGCACATCCTTGGCGGAATGGACGGCGAGATCAATTTCACCGGAGAAAAGAGCGGCTTCAATTTCCTTGACAAAAAGCCCCTTGCCACCAATTTTTGCCAGCGGCTCAAGGGCCAACTGATCGCCACTGGTGGAAATATATACCAGTTCAACCGGTCGGTCCGCCACAAACGGCAACAACAGGTCGCGGATCATACCAGCCTGTGTTCTGGCCAGCAGACTGCCGCGGGTACCAATGCGAATGGGTTTTTCCTGATTCATGGGAAGCGATCCAGCCAGAAAACCATAGCCATGACTACTTCGGGGCACCGTGCCGCCGTGAACAGGTATTGACACTAATGCCAGTTGGAGCCGGCGTCCACTGATAAGAAAGGTTTGTGGGGATATGGGCGAAACACCGATGGCAAAATAGGACTTTTCCCCATCCCAGTTTGAGCAGGCTTCCGATTTCACCAATACGCAAAACGGAAGATGATGCTTTCTGTTCGGTCGCCCCATGCATCGACGAATATCCGATGGCGAAATGAAAGCCCGGATATTTTGGGGGCGACACAGAACATAATCTTGCCCTCGCATGGCCGGTTGGGGTCGCAGCTTCCCTTGCCGGCCATGCCCTTTTTTAGGCTTAATCGACTCAATAAATTCAGTGGATTCTATCTTGCAAAAAATTGTATTGCTTCACTCGGAAATGGATAAATGCGCCTTCGGCATGGGGATGGTGGCAAATGAAATCAATTTCAACCCAGCTTGAAGGATTCGCGTCCGCACCCGCGGATGGCAAAGAGTCTGAACCTCAGTAATTCTTTCCCGCCGGTAGTGGGAATTCAGCGTGAAATCCAATCCTG
>JAJYPG010000025.1 GCA_021795535.1 Planctomycetota bacterium | reverse complement strand
CTCTTTCGTTTCTGCTGTCGATTCTGGCCATTGTAGCCAATCAGTTGAGGTAACCCATGCTGATCACAGACATTTCACCTTTGGCCGCATCAATCTTCAGCTTATTGATGATTGTGAGTCTGTTGTTGTCGTTTGTCATGCTTGGGTCCCGCTGGCTGGTGAACTATGTGTACGCATTTGCCGCCGAATCATGGGTTATCGCCGCACTTTCAGCCACAGTGGGCTATTACAGCGGCTATCACGAGCTCTATGCAATCGCCATTCTGACACTTCTGGTGCGCGGCATGGTACTGCCTTGGATGCTCATGCGAATTGTCCGTCGGCTGGGTGTCGCACGGGATATTCATGGCGTGCTCCAGCCGAGCACCAGTCTGGTGGTCGGAGCGATGGCGGTCCTTTTCGCGTTTGTTGTGGCCGAGCATATCGGCAGCCAGTTGAATCTGGTGGGAACCGTGGCGGTTGTTGCGTTGACGGTCATGCTTTCCATGAAGCTAATCGGTTTTCTCATGCTGGCGCTGCGCGATCAGGCCATCAGCCAGATTCTGGCGCTGCTGGTCTTGGAAAACGGCATTTTCCTGGGTTCCCAGGTGCTCGTTCCGGGAATGCCGCTGCTGGTGGAACTCGTCATTCTTTTTGACCTGCTGATTGTGGTCACGAGTATGGGTGTGCTGGTGCGCTATTTGCATGTCCATGTGGGCAGCACCAGCAGCCGGGAACTTAACAGGTTGGTGGGGTGATGCGATGACCGACATATTGATCTTCATCCTTCTGGCGGTGCCCGGCACGGTGACAGCGCTTTCCCTGATATTGCGGCGGGGACGGGTGGCGGAATTTCTGAACCTTGCGGGAGCCACAGTGGTATTGGCCGCCGCGATTCCATTGCCCGCGCTGGCCATGGAAAAAACCCGCGAATGGTGGCAGGGCTATCTGTTTCTGGATCCACTGGGCGCGTGGGTCGTGCTGTGTACCGCAGTGGTTTATTTTCTGGCCTCCATGTATGCCGTCGGCTATATGCGAATGCTCAATCAGGAACACCGGCTTCACTGGTTTTACGCGTTGCTTTCAGCATTTGCGATGACCATGCTGGCGGCACCATTGATGAACAACATAGGTATCTATTGGATTGCGGTGGAGCTTACCACGCTGGTAAGCACCTTTCTGGTTGGTTTTGAGCATGAGCGGGAAAGCATAGAAGCGGCATGGAAATACATTATCGTGGTTTCCGCGGGAATATCGCTGGCGCTGCTTGCCACTGTGGTGCTTTATTGGGCGGGTACTTTCACGCTGGGCGCGAGTTACGACATGACCTGGTCGGTGATGCGTGACGCAGCCGCCAAAATGAATCCGACACTGGTAAACCTGGCTTTTCTGCTGGCCTTGATCGGCTATGGAACCAAGGCGGGTTTGGCACCCATGCATACCTGGCTGCCCGACGCCCACAGCGAAGGCCCCGCGCCCGTCTCCGCGATGCTTTCCGGGGCGCTGCTTAATACCGCCATGCTGGGGATTGTGCGGTTCCTGAACATTTCCGATGCGGCCGGTCGGGGCCTTGTGCCGCACACCATGCTTGTGGCTCTTGGCGTTTTTTCGCTGCTTGTGGCCGCCTTGTTTATCACGCGACAGACGGGGATCAAACGCCTGATGGCTTATTCCAGCGTGGAGCACATAGGTGTGATGGCCATAGGCTTCGGGTTCGGCGGTCCGCTGGGAATAGCCGGTGCGTTGTACCACATGCTGAACCATTCGTTAAACAAGTCCGTCATGTTTTTTGGTGCGGGCAATGTACTGCGCGCATTCGGCACAAAAAAGATCGGGAAAATAAGCCATGTCTGGCACCGCCTGCCGGTGGTTGGCACTCTTTGGCTTCTGGGAGCCGTGGCCATTACCGGCGCACCACCTTTCGGACTGTTTTTAAGTGAAATTACCATTATGCGATCCGGATTGTCCGGTACGAACGGCTGGGCTGTTTTCGTCATGGCACTGCTGCTGATTGTTATTTTTGTCGGCTTTCTGCAACACTTCATTCGTATGTATTTTGGAGATCGTCGGCAGGCCATTCGTGGGGACACCGCGCGGCAAACCATATCTGTCTGGTGCGTAACCCCAATGTGGCTGGGGTTGGCACCGGTGTTGATCCTTGGGCTATGGTGGCCTGCGGCCATCTGGAACTTTTTCATGGTTGTCGCACGACATTTGGGAGGTGGATTGTGAAGTCCCGCGAGGTTATATCGATGGCTGTAAAGTCAGGCGAACTTGCGGCGAAACTCGCATCGCTTCTGGCGACCGGCGGAAGACCGCAGTTCGCCTATGCGTGGTTTCCCCGAGATGACGGGCCTCCAGAGGTGCGGTATCTTTCAACACAGGGCGAAAGGCAACCCTTTGTACTGTGGCGGTGTCAGATTGAGCCAGGCGAAACGCTGCCATCGCTTGCCCGGATTTGCCCACTTCTGGGCTGGTACGAACGGGAGATGACGGAATTGTGCGGCGTTCATTTTACGGATCATCCAGAGCCATTTCCTCTTGTACTCCACGAAGGGGCCGCCCCGGTGGCACCGCCCCTGCACCCGTCATTTAAGTCCGGTGGGGAACCCATGGCGTTTACTCCAGGCTGTTGGCATTTGCCCCACCAGGAAGGAATGGGGCTGCAGCGACTGCCCTTTGGCCCCGTCCGTGCGGATGTGCTGGAGTCGGCGCAGTTTGTATTCTTCTATATTGGCGAAGCGATAATACATTATCATCCACGCCTGTTTTTCAAACACCGGGGCATGGAAAAACGCTTCGCCGGTCAGTCGCAGGAACTGGGCACCGTACTGGCGCAGCGCGTATCGGGTGTGGGAAGTGTGGCCCATGGATTGGCGTTCTGTCAGGCGGTTGAGGACGCATGCGGCTGCCTGCCACCACCGCGTGCCGTGCTTTTGCGTGTTGTTCTGGCGGAACTGGAGCGGCTTTACAACCATCTTCATTATCTGGGGTATTTGTGTCATACCACAACACTGAAGGTTGGCGAGGCAGAGGGAAAACTGCTGGAGGAACGTGTCAAACAGTTAAACGCACGGGCAACCGGCAGCCGCCTTCTGCGTGATGTGCTTGCCGTTGGCGGATTACGCCGCGATGTGCCCCATGATTTTCTTAGCGCGGAACTTGACCAACTTCATTTGGCTATTCATAAATATATTGATTTATTGGAATGCACGCCCAGCCACCTGGACCGTCTTATTACCACGGGCCTGCTGACAAAACAGGTTGCCTTTGATCAGGGAGCAAGTGGACCGGTGGAGCGGGCATCGGGTTTGAACCGGGACTTGCGCCGCGACCATCCTTATGCGGCATACAGGGATATTCCTTTTGATGTTGCCGTGAGAAACGAAGGCGACGCCCACGCCCGGGAACAGGTGCGCATGGCCGAGATATACGAAAGTCTTTCGCTGATTCACGGCTCTCTGTACCGACTGAATGAACTGGGGCCCGGACCGGTACGGGTTGAATGTCCACCTCCAGCCGATGGGGCGGAAGGATTGGGGTGGGCGGAGTCGCCGCGCGGATCGCTGTATTACGCGGTTCATTTTAACGCCAATGGAACCATCAGGCGGGTCAAAATTAAATCCCCCTCTTTTTCCAACTGGCGGGTCTTTCCCTCCACCGTGCATGAAACCAATATGATGGATTACGCCATTAACGAAGCCAGTTTTGGCCTGACCATTGCCGGTTGTGACCGATAGGAGTTTGCCTGCCATGCCATTTTGGACATTGTTTGGTCTGCATCACGGAAAGGCCACCACACGCTGGCCTCTTTCCGGCCAGAACGACGGCCAGGTCGGGGTACTGGGCATGCCGCGTCTGGATACGGCAAAGTGTGAACCCGGCTGCGATGCCTGCGTTAAATGCTGCCCGACCGCCGCAATTACACGTTCGCCGGATATAACGGCGTCTTCAATTCCGGAAATTGATTATGGTCGCTGTGTGAACTGCCAGCTATGCACCGAGGTTTGTCCAACCGGCGCAATGGCCACATCTGGCGATTGGGCTTTCGGGGTGCGCGACCGCCGGGACCTGCTCTGGACGCAGGCGGTTGCTTCAGCCGACGGGCGGAAGGTGCCGGAGGAAATCAGTCGCGTGTTTGGCCGGAGCCTGTTTATCCGTCATGTTGATGCCGGTTCGTGCAACGGGTGCGAATCGGAACTTCAGGCATTGAACAATCCGTTTTATAATCTGCATCGGCTGGGAATATTTTTCACACCATCACCACGTTTTGCGGATCTGTTGCTGGTAACCGGACCGGTCACATACGCCATGCGCGATGTGCTGCTGGAAACCTATAGCCAAATGCCGGAGCCGCGTTGGGTTTTCGCGATGGGCACATGCGCGGTTTCAGGTGGCATAGTTGAGGGTGATTATGCCTGTGGATATGGGGTGGATCCGATCATTCCTGTCAATGTCTACCTGCCGGGCTGCCCGCCGAATCCGGCGGCGATTATTTCCGCCCTGCTGATTCTGCTGGGACGGTCATCGCAACGTGTGCATGGAGGGCGCATTCATGAATGATTCAGCGAACCTATTGATGGGTCTGGCCTGCGTTGCCTGGTTACTGGGAATTCTGCTGGCCGGACTTATATCGGGGGGACAATCGCTGGCGGCCCGTCTGTCGGTTGCCGCGGGTTGCGCCTTGGGCATGGGGGCGTGTATCAACGGGCTTCTGGTTGGCCCCACCACTGTATGGGCAGGCATTTCTCTGGCGAACTTGCCGATCAGTTTCAGGTTCAATTCCGCGTCGCTATGGCTTATGGGGTTTGGCTTATTGCCGGCGGGCATTGCAGTGCTGCTGGGTAGTCCGGCGAAAAACAATTCCGCGCAGCGGCGCTGGCTGGCGGGTGTGGCCATTGCGCTACTCGGCTCCGTTGCGGTATTTGGATGTCAGGATGCCATGACATTGCTGATTGGCTGGGAACTTATGAGTTTAGGCGGCGCGCTGATGATTTTGGGAGAGGAAATTTCCGAACACACAGGCCGACCGGTTCTTTTTATGCTGGCGCTTCTGGAAGTAGGTGCGGTGGCTCTGCTCCTGGCTGTTTTATTGCTGGGGCGAGACGGAGGAAATCTGAATTTTTCGTGCTTTGCCACGGGCTGGAAACAGATGCCCGCCCCGGAGTCCATTGGTGTTGGTCTGTTGCTGATCATCGGATTCGGAGCAAAACTCGGTCTGATGCCATTTTATGAATGGTTCGCCGGTGCTTATGGCAATGCCAGCGGTGCCTCAGGTGCCGTTATGTCCGGCGTGGTGCTTAACGCCGCGTTTTTTGCGTTGGGACGGGCGCTTTTGCATTGGCTTCCGGGGCACAGTTCCGCCGCATTTACCATTGGTGTTGTACTGGTGGCAACCGGGGTATTAAGCGCCATACTCTCGGTTCTTTTTGCTTTCCAGCAGGAGGATTGGCGCATACTTCTTGGTTTTTCAACGGCGGAAAACGCAGGCATTGCCTGCACTGTGCTGGGTGCGGCCCTTATTTTTCGGCAAGAGGGACTGATTCAGCTTGCCATGTTGGCCTGGGTTGTCTGCCTGCTTCATCTGGCCGGGCATTCCCTGGCCAAGGGATCGCTGATGCTCTGTGCCGACGGACTCTTTGAGTCCACCGGTACATACGAAATCAAACAGAGCGGCTTGCTGCGCCGTTCGTCATGGATGCTGGGGGTCGGGGCGGTATTTGCCGGCATGAGTCTCGCCGCAATGCCGCCTCAGGCGGGATTTGTCAGCGAATGGTATGTTTTTCAGACCATGTTTCAGGGATTTCACCTGCCGACGCTTGGTGGTCGGATGGCGCTGGCTCTGGCAGGTGCGGGGCTTGCCCTTACGGCGGCGGTGGCATTGGCCACATTTGTGAAGGTGTTAGGAATAGGCTTGCTGGGCGACGGGGTGCCCTCTGACCGCGGGTTTTCCTGCCGCTATGCGGGTGCGGTTTTTGCGCTGGGGCTGGCGGTTTTACTGCTTGCGGTTGGAATGCCATGGTGGCTGGGCGGCCTGGACAACCTGCCTTGGTTGGCCCATGGTCGCAATGCGGTTGATTCCATGCGATCCGGACTGCTGCTTGTGCCGCTTACATCCAGGTTTGCTTTTATTTCCCCGACACTGCTTGTCATCGTCATGCCATTGCTGGCGATCCTGCCGCTGGCTCTGGTGTATGTGGGGGTGCGGCGCGGTATTTGCCGGAGGCCGGTCTGGTATGGTGGACGACGCGAGGAAGCGGTCGCCTCTGCCACGACGGCGTTGGCTTTCTCCAATGCTCTGCGCACTTTTTACAGCTTCATCTATCGGCCAGTGCAAACAACCTCGCGTGAAACAGGCGGGCGAGATTATTTTATACACCGCTTGAAGTTCGATCATCATGTCGCGCCGCTGTTCGGCCCCTATCTTTTCAGGCCGATTGTCCGGCTGATTCAGCGTCTGGCCCGCCGTGTGCGAAGGATGCAAAGTGGTTATCTGAATGCTTATTTGGCCTTTATCGGCGCGTTACTTGTTGTTATTTTATTTCTAACCCTGTTTTAGGCCCAGTCCGACAGGAAAAATGATTAACGGTTTGAATATAAGAAAAGGAACTTTCGACTGATGAAAAAAATACTGGTTGATTATCTGGCCATCGGATGTGCGGGGTTCTGCGGTGCCATTACGCGGTTCTTTGTCGCCCGGACATTTTCGTTTTCCGCATTTCCCGTCGGAACCTTGATTATTAATATCAGCGGAAGCTTATTCCTCGGCTGGTTTCTTACCGTGGCGGGATCACGCTTTGCCATGCCCGAAAGCCTGCGTTTGGGTGTGGCGGTCGGATTCGTTGGGGCCTACACCACGTTTTCCACATACATGTTTGAATCCAACAAGATGCTTGCGGATGGTCAGGGTTTGCGATCCATGTTCTACATTCTGGGGAGTGTGATGCTCGGACTGCTGGCGGTGCGGCTTGGGGTTATTTTGGGACATCGAATGGGTGGATGACCGCGGAATCTTTAATGCGGAATCTTTAATAAGGAGTATTTCCGTGATTGGTGAAAAAACATTGCTGCGTATCTATTTGCGCAGTTCTGAATCATACCACTTCTCGCCGGTGTACGAACGGCTGCTTCATGACGCTGGTAAACGCAAAATGTCCGGCGGCACGGTCTTGTGCGGTAAAATGGGCTTTGGGGCGAGGGGAATCCTGCAACCAACGGACTTTACACTTCTCAGCGATTCCCCGGTAATTGTGGAAATTGTGGATGAGGCCGGGCTAATTGCTGATTTTGTTCAGACCGTGGTCGCCAAAGAAGTGCGCCATGGCCTGGCCACATTGGAACGGGCGGCCGTGCTAATGTATCGAAAAAAAGGCGGCGATCCGCATACGTCCAGACTTCCGGGCGATATTTCCCCTCTGAGCACGGTTCCTCTTATTCAGGAGACTCCCACCATGCGTAAAGATGACAATGGCGTTCTGTTGCGGATTTTCATTGGGGAGTCCGATACCTGGAAAGGCCGTCCGCTTTTTGAGGCGATCATTCACAAAGCGCGTGAAGCGGGTCTTGCGGGTGGAACAGTATTGCATGGATCCATGGGCTTCGGAGCCAACAGCGTGCTGCACACCAACAAAGTGCTGGTGCTTTCCACAGACCTGCCCATTGTGATTGAAATGGTGGATTCCCGCGATAAAATTGAGAAATTGCTGCCCGTGCTGGATGAAATGGTACAGGAGGGCATGATTACCATGGAGTCCGTGCAAATTCTGATCTACCGCCATAATCCAGATGATGCGGCGGCAAAAGCATGAACAACCGTTGAGGTCAATTTGTTTCTTTATTGTGCTTTAGAGCGATAGATGATTGCAGGAAAACACAGCGTGGCGTAGCCACAATCAAAAGGCGATGAACGACGATCATAGTATACCCAGCTTGATTTACCTTGCACATTATGGTACTATAATAAACGGCCTAAACGGCCTAAACGGCCTAAACGGCCTAACAAGTGGCTGACCAGTTGGCAGGTTCTGTTTTGAAGGGGTGAATTTAGCCAATTCTCATTAGCATGGGCCGCTGGCGTTACAATTTGGAGCCATGGTCATGAAACCGATTAGTCAAAAAGATATGCAAAAAGACATGGGGAATCAATACGAAATACTTGTTATTGAAGATAATCCAACCCAACGCGCTGCGTTGGAGCGTTTGCTTAGCCATGCGGGTTACAACGTAAAGACCACAGATTCCGCCGAAAAAGCGTTAAGTTATGTAGGAGAAGGAATTGACTGCGTGGTGGCCGGGGTTATTTCCGGAGATATATCCCGTTTAGATATGATTAAACACTGGCGGAATTATTTTCCCGACACCCCTTTGCCGTTAATCCACGAAACGCAATCTGTAAAATCCTTAATTGAAACCATTAACACAGATGCGTTTGATGACATAAAAAATATTTCCGATGCCAAACTCATGCTTACCCGGCTTATGGAACTTGTACGCGCATGTCAAAAAGAGCACAAAGTTGCAATACCCGATATATCTGATGGCCTGAAAGACCATATCATAGGTCAACAGGTAATGCGGGAAGTTTTTGATTTAATTGCACGATCCGCCCAGGCCTTCAGCACCGTGCTGATCCTTGGAGAGTCCGGCACCGGGAAGGACCTGGTGGCGCAAGCCATTCACAGGAACTCGCAGCGCAAAGCGGGGCCATTTATCGCCCTGAACTGTGCGGCCATGCCGGAAACACTGGTGGAAAGCGAACTTTTTGGATACGACAAAGGCGCCTTTTCCGGATCCGTTGGGGCGCGAATCGGGCGATTTGAAGCGGCGAGTGGTGGCACTCTGTTTATTGATGAAATTGGCGATTGTGCCTTGTCTCTTCAGGCCAAGCTGTTGCGAATCCTGGAAAACCGTGTGGTCACACCGCTGGGGGGCCATCGTGAAATAAAAGTTGATACACGCGTTCTTGCCGCGACAAGCCGAGATTTGCCAACCATGGTAACCCAAGGCCTGTTTCGGGAAGATTTGTATTATCGCCTGAACATTATAACCATCCACGTACCTCCCTTGCGAGATCGCGTGGAAGATATTCCACTGCTGGTGCGTTACTTTATAGAACATGTGAACATACAAAATATCACCACTCCCATTGATTCCATAACCCTGCCCGCTCTGGAAGCCTTGCAACGCTACCATTGGCCTGGCAATGTGCGAGAACTCTTAAATGTCATTGAACGAGCCATGGTGCTGG
>JAJYPG010000024.1 GCA_021795535.1 Planctomycetota bacterium | reverse complement strand
GCTATTTTATTATTGCCAATGCCCATGCCTTTACCACGCGCGCGGAAAAGCCGGATGACATTCGTCAGAGTGTACTGGATATAACGCTGGATTATCTGGCGGCGGGCATTGATCCACGGCGCAGCACTGTTTTCGTACAGTCTGAAGTTCCGGCGATTTCCGAGCTGACATTTTTTTTCGCCATGCTTGTGCCCTTTAATCGGCTTATGCGCAACCCCACCTTAAAGGATGAAATTCGTGACAAAGGCCTGGGCGATAACTACAGCTTCGGCTTTTTGCTTTACCCGGTGGGACAAATTGCCGATATTCTGGCTTTTCGTCCGCACCTTGTGCCGGTGGGCGAAGATCAATTGGCCCATCTGGAGCTTACACGCGAAGTGGCACGCCGCTTTGACCAGCTTTATTGTGGCGTGGACCCGCAAACACCGGATGAGAACTATGTTTCCGCCGGCGGACTTTTCCCCATTATAGAGCCAAAACTTGGCCGCATCCGGCGGCTGGTTGGCACCGGCGGCCCCGGCCCGGGCGGGGGCCTTCTGAAAATGAGCAAATCGTTGAACAATGCGATCTTTTTAAGCGACGATCCGGATACCGTAAAAAAGAAAGTGATGGGAATGTATACCGATCCGAACCGGAAGAAGGCGACTGATCCGGGCACCGTGGAAAATAATCCCCTCTGGATGTTCCATGAAACCTTTAATCCCGATGCCGTCTGGGTCGCTGAAGCCCAGGCCAGATACCGCGCCGGCGGCATTGGCGATGTGGAATGCAAACGCAAACTTGTTGATGTGCTGGTGGCTTTAATTGAACCAATGCGCCAACGGCGGCTGGCGTTTGAAAAAGAGCCGGGGTATGTGCTTAAGGTGTTGCGCGAGGGAACCGCTCGGGCCAATGCCGTCGCCGAGGAGACTCTGGCCCTGGCCAAGCGCGCCCTTCGGCAAGAGTATTCCCTGCGCCGGTTGGAATTCCACACGCCGGAATAAAGGCAATTGACAGATCCGTGCCCGTGCCATCGTAAAAATGCATCCATCCAATGCGTCGTGCGTCAATAATTCCACATTCCCGGAATTTTTACAGCGGAATTTTTACAGCGGGTTGAGCAAATTGGCCGATTCAGGGACAATGCGTTGTCTGGTTCGGAATTGCGGCAATCCCTCGGGTTATGCCCGAAAGATTGCCGGCAAAACCCGCGAAATCAGGATCGGAAAATAAGGAATCTCCCGGATGAAAACGGTTGTTCACGTTACCCACGAAGCTGTTCAGAAAATTGGTGGTATTGGCGCGGTTCTCCATGGCCTGCTTACCGCCAAAAATTACGCCCAGGCCATTGACCGTGATATTCTGGTTGGCCCGTTGTTTGATACCCAGGGCACAGCGGAAACACGCCTTGGTGCGGGTGGTGAAGTTCTTTACAGTTCCATGGATGGTATGGTGCGTCACCCATTGGCTGCGGCGTTTTCTGAAGTGGAAAGCCGCTACCATGTGGGAATTGTCTATGGCCGCAAGGTTTTCTTTGACAAGTTCACGGGTGTCAGGTCGCATCCGGAAGTGCTGCTGTTCAACGTAAACCATTATAACGAAGCGCGCATGAGCCACTTCAAATTCCGGCTCTTTGAGCGTTTTGGAATTGAATCAAATCAATATGATCATATTTGGGATTTTGAGCAGTATTGCCGCATTGCCGAACCCGCCATTGACGCACTGCTGGCCATGGGGTGCGGCGTCGAACCGGAACCCGCGATTATCTTTTCGCATGAATACATGGGCATGCCCACTGTTCTGGCCGCCATTTTGAACGCACACGCCCGGTTCCGGACCATTTTTTATGCTCACGAAGTTGCGCCTATGCGGCGTATTGTTGAAACCCATCCCGGCCATGATGTGGCTTTTTACAATGCCATGCGTCTTGGTCAGCGCGAAAAGAAATATGTGACCGATGTATTTGGTTCGCAAAATTCATTTTACAAGACCCCGCTGGTCGTTGCGGCGCAACATTGCGACAATATTTTCGCCGTGGGCGACTACGTGGCCGATGAATTCCGCTTTCTGGACCGGGCTTTTGAGAACCGCAACATAGACCTTGCCTACAACGGCGTTCCCTCGTTTGAAATTTCCCTTGAGGAAAAAATGGCCGCGCGCTCGCGACTGCAGCATTATTGTGAAAACCTGATGGATTTCCGCCCGGATTACATTTTCACACACGTCACCCGCATGGTGCTTTCCAAGGGGTTGTGGCGCGATATAACCGTTATGGATCATCTGGAGCGGCTCTTCCGCCATGAAAACCGGACCGCGGTATTATTCGTTCTTTCCACTGAAACATCCGCACGCTATGGTGATGATATCCGTAATATGGAAACCGGTTACAAATGGCCCGTGGCGCACCGCGAAGGATACCCGGACCTCACCGGTGGCGAGGCCGCCTTTTACGCCGGTGTGCAGGAATTCAACGCGCGCAGCCGAAATTGTAAAATTGTTTATATCAATCAGTTTGGCTTTGACTGGCGCGTCTGCGGCGAACGCATGCCGCAGGATATGGAATTCATGGATATCCGCCATGGATCGGATGTTGAATTCGGCCAGTCCATTTACGAGCCTTTCGGCATTGCCCAGGTGGAACCGATTTCCTTTGGCGGTCTTTGCGTTTTCACATCGTTGTGCGGCTGTGCCGGTTTTGTGCGTCACGCCGCCGGCGGGGAAACCGACAACGCCATGGCCGTGGATTACACCGTTTCGCCGGAGATTAAGGGCCAGCGGATTGAAGATTTCCTGGAGATGGACAAAAAAGCCCGCGATAGGGTGGAATCCGCCGTGGCCAGCGATATAGCGGAAGAAATTTTCCGTCGCCTGCCGCGTAAACCTGTGCATTTTTCAGCCAATTTGCAGCAGGGTTATGCCCTGGCCCAACGCATGAGCTGGGAAGTGGTGGCGAAGGATTACGTTCTTCCCGGTATTGCGCGGGCATTGGCCAATAAGCAGTCGCGGGAATATGCCGCTGGGGGTATTGCCGGAAAAATCGCTGACCAGGGAACAGGAATCCTTGATCACGGCTGATAGTCCGGGGCGGATGTCTCAGGTGAGACGCCCGCGTTACAGACGGTGTGCCGCAGGCATCCTGCCTGCATTGGTAGACAACTGGCTTGACCTTCGGAATGCCTCATCAATAGCCGCGCAGCGGCATATTCACCACCGTGGTTCTTTAATTCATGTGCGGATCCGTCGGCACACACTTGTTGGGAATTCCGGGAACCGTTGCGCGGCGCGTGGCATCGCGTGTCAGGCCCAGCCAGAGATTTTCCGTGCGACCAAAAACTTTTTCCGGTGCGGCGGGATTCAGCAGCCACGCGCCCTGACGAATTTCCTCCTCCAACTGGCCGGGCGACCATCCGGCATTTCCGAAAACGAACTTGATCGGCTCAACATTCCCCTCCACCAGTGCGGTTACCGATTCGCTGGAAATAGCCACGCAAATATCCCGCGTCACCAGAAGGTCGCTGTGGGCCTCTACCTGATGCAGAGCCAACAGCGGACCGGGGCAGGGTCCTCCTTCGTGGAGTGGCTGCGTGTTATCAACCGATTGATCGCTTACCTGTCGCCACGCCTCGCCAATGGTTTTATCGAGTGGTCGGTTGAGAATAACGCCCATCGCACCATTCTCGTCATGCTGGATCAGCAGGATCACGGCGCGGGAAAAATTGGGGTCATCCAGCCGCGGAGTGGCAATAAGCAGATAACCGCGCAGCGAGAGTTTTGATGTATCAGACGATTCCATGGGTTCACTCCCGTGGGCGGTCGAAAAAAGGGTACAATACCCAGCCGACAACCACCTTGTTATTTTAGCCACTTGTCCGACCAATTTCATTGATTAAACGTAAAAGTCCGCTGGCCGAAAATTGTCCGGGCCAATACCCTGGCAATCCGCCACGTCCGGAGTGTCAAACCGGACAGATATTTCCCGGTGATCCGCATGATCCGCAGCCAAGTTTTTCCCGCTCGCGCCACGTTGGCCGGCCCGTCTCCCGGCGAAGCTTGCGTACCGTTTCGCCACAATTCATGTTTGAACGAATCCGCCGCCGCATTTACACTTCTTCTCATGAATCAGGTTCCGGAAAATCAGACGGGCAGGGCCGTGGCGGATTGTATCGCGATTGTTGGAGTCGGACTGTTAGGCGCATCGCTTGGTTTGGCTCTGAAGAGAGCCCGGCTTTGTCAGAAGGTGGTGGGCATTGGCCGCGCTGGATCGCCGTCGCTGGCACAGGCGCTGGAAATGGGGGCCATTGATGATGGACATACCGATGCGGCCACTGGCGTAGCCGGGGCGCAAATTGTCATTTTGGCCACCAATGTGGGGCAATTTCCCACACTTATGGATCAGATACGGACCGCACTTGCCGCTGGCACACTGGTAACGGATGTCGGTTCCACCAAAAAACAGGTGATGCGCTGGGCGGCTAAATTTCTGCCCAAAACGGTTGATTTTATTGGTTCGCATCCCATGGCCGGTTCAGAAAAGCGCGGGTCGCTGGCGGCCCGTGCGGATTTATATCAGAACGCATTATGCCTGCTATGCCCACCGCCCATTCGCGGGCGCGGCGCCTGTACGCCATTGCGTGTGGGTGCGGCGCTGGCTAAAACAGAAATTTTTTGGCAAAGTATTGGCATGAAAACCATGCAGCTTCCCGCCCAGCGCCATGACCAATGGGTTGCTGCCATCAGCCATTTACCCCATGCCGCGGCCTTGGCCACCGTTCTGGCCGCCGCACGCACGCCGGAAGCCTTCCCGGCCATTGCAGGCGGTTTTTTGGATACCACCCGCGTGGCTGGAGGCGATCCGACCTTATGGGCCGATATTTTTCTGACCAATCAGCAGCCGGTACGAAAGGAAATTGGCGAACTGATTCGGCAATTGAAAAACTTGCAGTCGGCGATTGCCCGGAATGACCGGGCCGCCATTCTTGTCCTTCTGGAACGCGCCCACGAACTGCGTAACAGCATTGCCGCACAGCGTGCCGTGGCAAGTTCGGAAGCACCCGCGACCGGAGGCTTAAACCCGCCGCCGACAGCCGATGTGGCGGGGAGGCATTTATAACCGGGCCATCATCGGGCATAATGCAGTCTTGCGGCCACGGGCATACCTGATGCAATGCAGGCGGAAGGAGTGCGGTGGCAGAGGAATTGGCTAAAAGCCCGCCCCCGATAGCATTCAGCCGGAAACTGAATCAGGCCGGTAAAGCGGCAAGGACGGGTGTGTGCCCGTTTTTATCGGGATTGGCAAAATTGCTTGCAGAGCAGGGGTTTGTACTCTTGTGCAGGTAACGTTGCCGAACCAAAGCGGGTGAGTACCCCGATGGATCGGGACGTTCCCAATGGCGTGCCTGCAGACAAGCTGGCGCTTCTGGGGTTCTCGATAAAAAAGAGCACACCCAGGGACGGCAAGGCATTAAACCGATGAATATCGGGATCACAGAATTTTGATGTCTGACGCATCAGTAAGATGCGCCGACGAAGAGCTTCGGAGCTTTGTTTCATGGCAGTATTTCGTGTTGAAGTTCACCCGCACAATCCCGCAGATGATCCGGCTGGTGCCGCCCTGATGAGTGAAATTCATCAGTTGGGCATTTCCGAAGTGCGGCAGGTTCGTACCGCGCGACTTTTTCTTTTACAGGCCACGCCTATGGCCTCTGATGCTGACACCCGGGAACTTTCGCACGACCAGGTTCGCCATATTGCCCATGAGCTTCTGGCCGACCCGGTAACCGAGCGTGCCGTGCTGGGCCACGCCCCGGTGGAAGATGGTTACCTGGTGGAAGTACACTTGAAACCGGGCGTGATGGACCCGGTTGCGGCAAGCGCGGAGATGGCCATTGCCGATATGCTGGGAGTGCCGCGCGGACAAAACAACCTGCCGGTTCAGGTGCGCACCGGGAGGCAATATGTGCTTTGTGGAACCCTGACCCGTGATAGCGCCGCAAATTTAGCGCATCGTCTTCTGGCCAACGACAGCATTGAGGAAATTCATTTTTCGCCTTTCCTGCCGACGGAATTTCCCCGCGGCAAGGCGTATGAATTCAAGCGTGTGGAAGTACCCATTCGCGAACTTTCCGCTGATGATCTTGGCCAGCTTTCACGCCGCGGGCATTTGTTCCTGGACCCGGCTGAAATGCAGGCGATTCAAAACTATTTCCGCACCCTGGACCGCGATCCGACCGATGTGGAACTCGAAACACTCGCGCAAACCTGGAGCGAACATTGCGTACACAAAACGCTTAAAGCTCGTGTTCATTTCACGCACCACCCCGCCCCAACCGACAACGCCGGACACGAACACCACGCCCCCGGCGATCACGCGGAAACCATTGATAATCTGGTGAAATCGACCATTTTCAAAGCCACCAGCGATCTGGCATTGGACTGGACACTTAGTGTATTTAAGGACAATGCCGGCGTGATCGCCCTGGATGACACTCACGCGGTCTGCATGAAGGTCGAAACGCACAATCGCCCATCGGCCATTGAACCTTACGGCGGTGCGGCGACTGGAATTGGCGGGTGCATTCGGGATGTTATAGGTACGGGGGGCGGAGCCAAACCTTTTGCCTGTACGGATGTTTTCTGTTTTGCCGATCCGCAAACCCCCTTGGAAAAAGTTCCCATCGGCGTTATTCACCCGCGCCGCACCGCGCAAAGAGTTGTCGCGGGCGTGCGTGATTACGGCAATCGCATGGGCATTCCAACGGTAAATGGCGCGGTCTTTTTTGATCCGCGCTACATTGGCAATCCACTGGTGTTCTGCGGCGCGGTGGGCATTCTGCCGCGCCATCTGGCTCAGAAGGGTGAAGCCAAACCGGGAGACCGCATTATTCTGGTGGGCGGACGCACTGGGCGTGATGGCATTCATGGCGCAACTTTTTCCAGCGATGTGATAACCGACAAACATGGTGATGAATTCAGTCATGCCGTGCAAATTGGCAACGCCATTACCGAAAAGAAAATGTTGGATGTGATTCTTCAGGCCCGCGATTTTCCGGATGGTCCGCTCTATAACGCCATGACCGATTGTGGTGCCGGCGGTCTTTCCAGTGCGGTTGGCGAAATGGCCGGTGAAACCGGTGCGACGGTGGAATTGGAAAAAGCCCCCCTGAAATATCAGGGCTTGAACTATTCCGAAATTTGGATCAGCGAAGCACAGGAACGCATGGTGCTGGCGGTTTCGCCCGATAAAGTTCAACCGCTGCTTGATTTGGCCAAAAGTGAAGATGTTGAAGCCGTGGATATTGGCGTTTTTGATGGCACTGGCCGCCTGACGCTGCATTATCAGGGGCACACTGTTGCCTCCCTGGATATGGCGTTTATTCATGAGGGCCTTCCCCGCCCCACACGCACCGCAGTATGGCAGGAGCCTGTTCTGGCCGATCCGGTTCTTTCGCCCCCATCCAATTACGCACAGATTCTCGAATCCCTTTTTTCCATGCCCACGCTGGCCAGCAAGCACTGGATTATCCGTCAATATGACCATGAGGTGCAGGGTGGCACGGTTATCAAGCCATTGGTTGGTCCGCAGAACGATGGTCCGGGCGATGCGGCGGTCCTGTGCCCCGTGCCGGGAAGCCGGCGCGGCGTGGCGCTTTCGGTCGGCTGCCAGCCGCGTTTTGGCGATATTGATCCTTATCAAATGGCGCTGAACGGACTGGATGAGGCCATCCGCAATCTTGTGTGCGTGGGTGGTGATCCCACCCATACCGCAGTGCTGGACAATTTCTGCTGGCCCAGGTGTTCCGATCCAATGCACCTTGGGGCCTTGGTGCGTGCCTGTCAGGCCTGTTATGACGGGGCGATGGCTTTTGGCACGCCGTTTATTTCCGGCAAAGATTCTCTTTCCAATGAATTCATTACTGATACCGGACGACGGATTTGCATTCCCTATACCCTGCTGATCAGCGCCATCAGCATTGTGCCTGATGCCGCCCGATGCATCACCATGGATGCAAAAATGCCCGGAAATCATCTTATTGTTGTGGGAAATACCGCCCGTGAACTGGGCGCTTCGCATTATTGGTCGCTGCGCGGCCACACCGGACGATCTGTGCCAAGGGTCAACCTGGAAACCGCGCCTCGTGTACATCGCAGTGTGGCGGAACTCATCAGCCGCGGGCTGGTCGCGTCAGCCCATGATCTTTCCGAAGGCGGTCTGGCGGTGGCGGTGGCTGAAATGCTTTTCGCCGGACGGCTCGGTGCGACGATTGATCTGGCGGCCGTGCCCTGTACGGAAGGCGCAGACTCCGATGAAGTGCTTTTGTTCGCCGAGTCGGCAACGCGCTATATTCTGGAAGTAACACCGGAACATTTTGATGCCGTGGTGAAAGCGTTGCGCGGTTTGCGTTTCGGACTGCTGGGGCAGGTAACGCAGAAACCGCATCTGGTTATCCGCTCGGCCCGGGCCGGTTTTCTTATGGACGAACCCGTGGAGCGTTTTCGGCAGGCGTGGATGAAGCCGCTGGATTGGTAAGCCATACGGAGATTATCTTGGAATGGCGGTATTCAACGCACGTTTTCCGGGTAATAAAGGATGGTCGCCAATTTGCAAGATGCAAGATTGATCTTTGTCTGGGTCCCAACTGGCAACGCTTACGATCAGGACTTTTTCAGAGTCCTGAAATGGGTCGGAGACCACCACCCAGAGGTGACTATCAAACAAGCGATCTTTTTGCTTAATAAAAAAGGTGTCTGCGTAGTTCACGCTGCCGGGCCTTGTGAAAAGAATTCGTCAAAAGCCTGATGATCCTGGTGTTCCTTGCGGATGCGATCTTTATCATTACTTCTTCCTATCGCTTCAAGCCAAGGCTGCGGGCAGGGCATCTTCCGCAATCACACTGGCAATGGCGTGTAGCCGCGAATGGGAAATGGAAATATGCCACCGTATTATTCCCCGCACTGTGGCAAGTTCCGCGGTTTTCCCCGCCAGCACCAGTTGTGGTTTTCCCAGCGAATCGCTTTCCACGCTTATATCTGTCCAGGCCATGGTTCCGCGAAACCCGGTGCCAAGGGCCTTGGCCACCGCCTCTTTCACGCAGAATCGACCCGCTAAATGAATAGCCGGGGTATGGTGCCCGCCGCAGTATGTCCGCTCCGCCGAGGTGAAACAGCGTTGAAGAAAGTGTTCCCCATGCCGTTGTAAAAGGCCCGCAATGCGGTCAATTTCCACCATATCCACGCCATGTCCTGCAATAGCCATGGCCAAGTTATACCGTTTAACAGCCGCCGCGTCAGGCAAAAAGAAATTCACCCCGCTGAATCGGGGCCAGCCGGTGCCGCCACGAGGCAGTGCGGATGACGCCTCCGCGATTGGCTGCCACCAAAAGTGTTATGCCCATAACAGGTTATACTGCACGCGGAAGGTAATTTTTGTTTTGG
>JAJYPG010000023.1 GCA_021795535.1 Planctomycetota bacterium | reverse complement strand
AAACCAGCCGCAGGTTTACACCACGCAGCTACGGGAGTTATCCCGTGGCCCGTTCGATGTGAATTAAAAATGTGCCGTTTATTTGCCGTCTTTCCTTAAGCTCTACTTTCTCCTGTTCTCTCCTGCACAAGTCAGACTCGGCCATACAGGTAATCGTGGAGATAATGAATGGTTACTTCCTGCTCGCTTACATGCTGCGCGTTGAGATCGCCAATGGAAACCATGCCCATAAGGCGGCCATCGCAATCACACACCGGCAAATGGCGCACACGATGATTCATCATGATGGAACTGGCATCTTCCAGGCTGGTATCTGGCCGACAGATAATAATATCTCGGGTCATGGCGTCGGAAACCTTAACCTGCCGTGGATTTTTTTCCTCCTGCACCACACGCATCAGAATATCGCGATCGCTTAAAATGCCGACAATCTGTTCATTCTCAAGCACGATTAAAGATCCGATGCGATGCCGATTCATTTTGTGCGTTGCCTCCAGCACAGACGCATCCGGTGTGATGGAGTAAACATGACTCGACTTCCCCGCAATAATGTCCGCTACAGTGGCCATATGCGCACTCCTTGTGTAAGAACCGAAAATGTAAAAACAACAACAAACCAAAAAGGTCGCGGCTTAAAATGTGGCCGCTCAATGAAGAATACACTTATCAAAATGAATTGCAACATTGTGCCATTTTGGTACAAACTCCTGCCGGATAGGCGCAGGCTGGATTGAGAGGAACGCAGGCAAATGATGAGGCAAAAGGCAAAGCGTTACGGCGGGATGAACAAAAAAAAAGAACGCACTACCCTCGCGGTGCGTTCCTTTTGGGAGATCGTTTATCTTCCGGCGGATTGGTGGCCTGTTCAGGCTTTGGCACGCCGACGCAGCAGAAGCAGGGGCAATGCACCCAATCCCATCAGTGCCAGAGACATTGGTTCCGGAGTGGGAACCGTAGATGGTGTGAGCGATGTTGCGCCTAACACCTCGTTAATGGTCTGGTTGTTGGAAAGGTTGTTCAAGACAATGGCGTTGCCCAAAGCCAATTGACACGTGATGTTATTGCCGGAGACCAGAATACCGTTCTCTGCAGAATCTTTGTAGAGAAGTCCGTTGCCGAGTGATTGGCTGGTAATGACCGGATTGGAAACCAAGCCACCCGCAGGAGATACATCCTGAATGGAGCCGGTCACAGAAACGGTTCCGCCGCTGTTGGAGTATGAACTGATGGTACCGTTGGAAAGGATCAGTTGGGCGCTTGTCCCGGCGGGCAATACGAAATTGTTGTCAACGCCGGAAAAGCTGATGGAAGCCGCTCCGGAATTTGTGTTCTGCAGGCCGGCAATAGTCATGGCAAATTCACTCGACGCTGTTCCCAATTCCTCAGTCAATGTGATGCTTTGCCAGGAAAAGCCTTGAAAAGAGCCTACACCATAGGTGTAGCCTGCGCTGGAAGTAAGCGCCGTGGAACTGGCGTTGCTGGTAACAGTTACCACAATATTGCCAAAGCCCACAGAGGCCCCGCCCAATACCACAGCCGCCGCGACAAGTGCCGAAACCGAATTGATCTTCATAACCACTCTCCAGAAAAAGAACTGAAACAAACATCGGCGGCAAAAAACAACCCAGCCGCCTCAAAAAAATCATTTGCATCCACAAAGACCGGCGTAAAAATTATCCGCTTCGTCCAATCATCGCAGACCAATGCACCGCGTAAAATACCTTCACAGAAGGGAATAGGTTTTTTAAAGTCACCACCTCTCAACGCCTCAATAGATAACATTGAGCCGATGCATGAATGAAGTTTATGTGGAAATTCCGGACGAGTCAACAATAAAATCGTTGTTTTTTGGATTGCCTGCCATTTTTTATAGGAATCGCAACAAGTTTGCCGTAAATACGAAATTTGGCGGCATTTTATACCAATTTACGCTGGTTTTACTTTATGTGGGTTGACATAATATTTATTGATTTTTTCACCTTATCAATTACAGCACCAAACGGTTAAGATAAGTCCGCTGGCAACTGGCGAAAACGCTATTCGTCCTTGAGGTTGGTTTTAATGAAGTCCCACTTGATCTCCACCGCAAATAACTCCGGCTTCTCACGTTTTTCAAAGGCGCAACGCTTCCGTATTTCTCCCATGTGTGGCGCGGAGAAAAAACCGCATCGGATTTCTCCACTTGCGACAGCCGCAATCACTCCATTTTTTTTCACCGTCATGCTCTGCTGCTTCTTGTTTTCGCCTGACCTGGCCAGGGCACAGCCCTCCACCACGGTGGCCGTCATCAGGCCAAGCCTTGCCGCGGCCATTGATGACCTCTCGTCCGATCAATATAAGGTGCGGCAGCATGGCAGCCAGGAGCTTCATCAATTTCTTGCCGGCCAGATGGCCATTATGATTCAAGCGCTTGGCCCGGAAAAAGGCAATCGCATCACGAAAATTCTGCGGTTCAACGTGGAAGTTTCACGCTGGGCACAGGCCGTTCTTTCTCTTCCCGTGCGGCAGCGCGCCGCGATGTTTCAATGGGGACTGGATCACAGGCGAATATCCATTGTAGCAAAAGCTTTTTCGCCTCATCCCGGCGTCCGGGCCGGGGCGGCCAAGGCTATTGCCCGGTGGCCCGGAGCCAATGCCGATTGGCTGCTCCATCGCCTGTTGGCGGACACTCATCGTCTGGTCTATCTATCCGCCATGGATGCCCTTTGGCAACGCAAACCCACGCCCACAATGGTGCGTCTGGTCTGGCGCAAGGTAATTGCCAATGGCGGGCAGTTCATCCCCCCCAATCCCGCCGGGCGGTTTGTGATGTTTCATGGCCAGAAAATTATTGTTCCAAAAAACAATAATTTCTGGATGCAGTTGCAGGACAGCGTGTATGCCGAGCAGCTTATGGCACATTGGAACCCTCCGGAACTTGCCGCCTTGCTTACTCAAGTGGCCCAACAGGCGGCCCGGCAACCCAACGGCCCAATGGCGAATCTGTTCGCCAATCCGGGCAATTCGCAAGTGCTCGGTTATATCAAGCTTTTCCACATAACCAGGCCGGCTGCGGCAGTTCCATATTTTCTTCATCTGATTCTTCTACCCAACAAGTTTGGCAGTCAGATGAACTTCAACAACACGCCGACCTATTGGGATAACCACACGAATGTGGTGTATCTGCTGGCGGTGGCGGCAAAACAAAAGCCAGCCGCGCTGGGTTTCTTTCATTCACCTTTTTTTGGTGGCCGCTGGCTGTTTCATAACAAAGGGAGCCAGAACCAGGCGATTAAAAAACTCACCGCTCTGTTCGCCAAAAAAGGGATCAAGCCATGGCAGCCCAATGGACCGACCAGTCAACCGACCCGTCAATCGGACGGGATCGTGGTGCCAAGGTCACAGGCTAAGCCAATACCACCTGTTGGTGCCGCCCCGCGTCTATTGCCTTTACAGTTGAAAGCTGTTCCCGCGGCGTCTGTGCCCATGGAAAAATAAATATGGTAATAAAACTGAGTCTGCTGCCTTGAATTTCAGATTTGTCACAAAGTGTCACCGGGCGGATTAAAACCGACCTATGACCAATGCCAATGACAACAGATTCGCAAATTTTCGGGTCAAAAGCACGACGCCGTCAATAAGACGGAGACGGAATGTTCGATGGTTTATTTCTGGCTATGCGACCAGACCCGTCAAAACGCGGCAGTCCAGTTGAAAGTGGCAGCCACGACACTGCGATAGTTCTCATCAAGCTTCGGCTGCAATAATATTATGGCCGATATCCGTCGGGCCATATTCATCACTTCGCGAGCTTCCTCTGGCCTAAGGTCTCTGCCAAGAACTCCATGCTCGCGGTAGCTCAACCATTTTTTGATAACCTGGTATCCGCCGATATAATATTCCCAAACAGTTGGGGGAACATTGCGCCAATAGGCCCTATTGTTCAGGTGTACATCACAGGTTAGGCCGCCCAGAAGTCTTGCGAGGTCCCCGGCGGTCAGCCCTCGTGTGGTGGCATCAGCGGTAATCGCCGCGAGTTCCTCGGCGCTGAATTGCCGCTCGGTTAGGGGAGCGGCGTGCAAGCAGGCTCGCTTGATGAACTCGATAAATGGGCCTCCATTCGATTTTGCGGTGCTGCGAGGACGGGCCGCCTTGTTGTGCCAGAAATCCCGCTCGCTTTCGGCCAGCTTAAATGATTCGCGCTCAATTGGTAGGCCGTTTGGGCCGCGCTCGACGATAACAAATTCCCGCATATTGCATACGATGACGATTCCATATTTGACCAGGTAAGTTTTGACCTGAACTGTACCTACGATGTCGCCGATATCGGGTTTCGTGCCCTTGGCCTCAATCGCTCCTCTTGCGGGCAATTGGCCGGGTTGCGGCACACTGTCGGCTTGCCGTTGAAATTGGTCGGCGGTGAACAATCCGCCGTCGGGCAGTCCTGCCCCCTGATTGTTGATATTAATGATGCAACGGACTTTAGGCTTCAGGGTCTTGCCGACGGCATTGAATAGATTGGATAACGCGGGGTAATAAGATGTTTCGGGCACGGCTGCGCCGGTGTCGTGGGTCGCTCTTACGGCCTCCAAATACTCGGCGACGATCTGTTCGGCCGCGCCGCCCTGTGATTCGCCGGTCTTTGTCTCGTCCATTGAGACCTCCTTAGGCTGTTGTAAGTGGATCAAAACGGGCACGCATCTGTTTCGCCTCCGCGTCGCGGCCGTTTTAGCCATTTTCACCAGATATTTTATGTTCAAAGACTTATTCTGTCGACACAACCGCACGACCCTGTCGCAGTGCTCCGCGAACTCCTCCTGTCCGTGTGAAAATTGTCGTGCCGCTTTCGCTAATCTGAACAAGGCGAATGCCAGATTCGCGCCAACCAGAACCACTGCGCCCGCACCAAAATCAGCGCCGCGCAGCGCCGCGCAGCGCCGGCAGTTGACAAGTAAATACTCTACGCCGCTAAGGCACTATTCGTTAAACCCCCGGTCCGAACTGCGCGCCAACAGAAAACAATGAAAATCCAATGCGTATAAAATCGCAAATCTTGGCCATCTTCTACATTTTAAGCACTTTGCTCACACTTTTTTCACTACTTTCCCAAAACAGTCCTTTCCTTCTTCCTTGAGATCTACTGATCACCTGTTCAACTCTCTCCTGCTCTCGGCTCCGCCGTCGGCCATCCGGTTTTATATTCCCGCGCCCTGATCCAGGTGTATGCCGCATTCTTTTTTATCCATTCCGGACCAGCGGCCACTGCGCGCGTCATCACCTGTTCCGACGGGACGCGTGCAGGTTTCGGGGTTGCAGCCGATGGAAACATACCCCTGTTCCCACATTGGATGGTGCGGCAATTGATGATTCTTCATATATTCAAGTATCTGTCTGTTGTTCCAGCCCAGCAGGGGCGAAATAGCCCAGGCGTTTACCCGCCTCGAATATTCCAGCACCCGCATTTTCGCCCGATGATCGGATTGATGTGCCCGCACACCGCGAATCCAGGCGGCGGGTTTCAATTCGCGCATGGCACGGTCAAAAACCTCGTTCTTGTTGGCCGCACAGCAGGCTTCCACATTGGTCCGCACGCGCGGATCGGTTTGACCGTTCACCGTCAGCCAGACCACCGGATCGTTGTGTGTGTGATATTCCAGTACGTTCAGGCGGTACTGCCGCCGCATCTGTTCCATGAAGGCCAGCGTCTGGGGAAAGAGGTATCCGGTGTTGACAAACACGATGGGAATATCCGGCAAAATACTTGTGGCCAGATGAATAGCACATAGACTTTCGGCACCAAAACTGCTGGTCATTACCAGCCCGCGGCCAAAAGTTTCCGCGGACCAGGCAATAATATCCGTGGGGCTGGCGTTGGCAAACCGCGTGTTAATTGAATCCGCATCCAGCGGTAATGGTGCGGAGATGGGCGGATTTAATATGTTGCTTTTGCCGCGGACATCAGTCATTTCAGGCCTTCTCCAATCCGCCCGGCTCTTGGCCCGCGGTGACACGGGCGGTTGCGGTCTCCCGCACCTTGCGCCGCCACGCCGCCTCCATTTCTTCCAGCACGGCCACCGGCACACGCACATTACCACGGCCCAGGCCCAGGTTAACATCGGGCTTGCCGGCCCCGTGAAAATCTGATCCGCCGGTCGGAACCAGATGGTAACGTTTGGCCAAGCCGAGGAAAAATTCCGAATCCACGGGACGATGATCGCTATGCCACACTTCGATGCCATCCAGACCGACTTCCACCAGGTTGCTGACCACATTTTCCAGTTCCGCCGGGCCACTGGTGCGCAACTGCACCGGATGTGCCAGCACGGCCAGACCGCCCGCATCATGAATGCAGTCAATGGCCTGTTTTCGCGTCAGGCGTTCCTTGTCAAAATAGGCCTGACCTGTGGTGCCCAGATATGAATCAAAGGCCTGTTTCACACTGGCCACGCAGCCCGCCTCGGCAAGCGCCTGGGCAATGTGCGGGCGGCCAATTACCACGGCCCGGCCATCGGTGGCCCCGCGTCGGGCAATGGACTGAACCTGTTCCATGGTGATGGCGCAGCCCAGTTCATTAAGCCGCTGAATAATTCGCGGGTTGCGTGCATCGCGTCCCTCCAGCAGAAGCGTGCTCATGCGTTTAAGGGCGGGCGAAACCGGATCAATATAATACCCCAGCAGGTGCATGGTTCCGGGATGCGGAAATTCCGCGGAAATTTCAATGCCGGGCACAAAGGCAATGCCTGCCTGTTTAGCCGCCTCCGCGGCTTCCAAAAGACCATTGCCGGTGTCGTGATCGGTAAGAGCCAGACCGACCAGGCCGGCATTTTTCGCGCTGGCGACAAGTCGTGTGGGTGTCAGACCGCCATCGCTGGCGGTGGAATGGGTATGAAGATCCACCCATTGAATATTGGTATTGTGTGTCATTGGCTCGCTTCCGCCGCGTAAAGTGAATTCTGTTGTAAATATAGGTCAATTATTTTAACGCATTCCCGCACACTCCGCCGGTCGGTATGCAGATGAATTTCCGGTCTTTCCGGAATTTCGTAGGTCTGGTCTATCCCGGTCATAAGCATTGGCTGGCCTTGCGCCTTTGCGGCGTGCGCTTTTTTATACAACCCCTTGGGGTCGCGCTGCGCGCAAACTTCCAGCGGAGCGTCAACAAACACCTCCACAAACCGCCCGGCGGGCAGTTTGGCCCGGACCGCAGCGCGGTCCGCAGCGAAGGGACTGATAAAACTGCAAATCACAATCAGTCCGGCATCGGCAAAAAGTTTGGCCACTTCTCCAGCGCGGCGAATGTTTTCCGTTCGGTCAGAGGCGGTAAAGCCCAGATCGCCATTCAGGCCATGCCGCAGGTTATCGCCATCCAGCACATAAGCGGCATGTTTTTGCAAAATAAGCTGCTGTTCCAGTTGCATCGCAATGGTGGATTTACCACAACCTGAAAGGCCGGTCAGCCAGATGACACAGCCACGCGATCCAGTCACGCCAGACCGTTCTTCAGGCGTCACTTTGCCGACGTGCCAGAGAATATTGGTTGCCTTGGTTGCTTTCATTGTCATAACAATTCGCTACGTTAGCGCATCTAAACCAGAAACTCAACCCATAATTAACTATAAAACCTACCAGTTTTATCTGCCTTTATTACTTTAGCATTGCGGACTTGCTAAAACAACTCCCTGAATTGTCCCCCAAAAAAAGCAGGGGTGCCCGTTTTATCGGGAACGTCAGAATCGCATAAAATGCCAGCAGGCAGATATCTTGGAACGCCGCTCTCCTCCGTCGCCTTTCGTCGTTCTCGGCATTGTTTCGGCGTCGAGATTAGTCCGCGATGTGCGTATTTTGACCGTCGCCAGAAAAATGGGCAAACCCGTTCGTTATCTCTCTTTTGTTTTATTTGACCGCTTGCGCGTGGCCTTGTATCGTAATTGGCTTGTGAATTTGTCGGCATGGCCGACGTTATAATTAGAAGGAAAATCTCTATGGCGGCTGGTGAATCAACACTCAAAGTTTCTTATGAAAAAGATGCCCCACTTTCCGGGCTGGCGGGTAAAACGGTGGGGGTACTGGGTTATGGTTCCCAGGGCCATGCCCATGCACAGAACCTGCGCGACAGCGGGATCAAGGTAATTGTGGCCAATCGGCGTGATTCGGCCAATGGCAAACTGGCCATTGAACATGGGTTTGACCCCATGCCCGTCGCTGATGCCGTGAAAGCCGCCGACCTTGTCATTCTCACCCTGCCGGATGAATTGCAATCGGAAATTTATGAGAAGGACATCGCCCCGCATCTAAAGGCGGGCAAAACTTTTGGCGCCACCCACGGCTTTAACATTCACTTCAAGCAGATCGTCCCGCCGAAAAATGTGGATGTGGTAATGATTGCGCCGAAAGGGCCGGGGCATCTGGTCCGCAGCGAATTTGTGAAGGGTGGCGGCGTGCCCTGTCTGGTTGCGGTACATCAGGATGCGTCCGGCAAGGCGATGGCCACCGCTCTGGCCTGGGGCAATGGCGTGGGCGGTGCCCGCGCCGGCATTATTGAAACCAGTTTCAAAAATGAATGTGAAACTGACCTGTTCGGTGAACAGGCGGTACTCTGCGGCGGCCTTTCCGCCATGATCAAGGCGGGCTTTGAAACCCTGGTCAAGAACGGGTACCCGCCGGAAATGGCCTATTTTGAATGCGTTCACGAGGTCAAACTGATTGTCGACTTGATTTATCAGGGCGGCTTGAATTACATGCGCTACAGCATCAGCAACACCGCGGAATATGGCGATCTGACCCGCGGACCGCGCATCGTAACCGATCAGACCAAGGCCGAAATGCAGAAAATTCTGGATGAAATTACCTCCGGAAAATTTGCGGCTGAATGGATGGCGGAACATCGCGCCGGCAAGCCGAAATTCAACGCTCTGTACGATGCGGACAAAAACCACCCGGTGGAAGTGACCGGGCGCAAGCTGCGTAAAATGATGAAGTGGATCAACGCCAAGGAAATTATTTAAAACACACCCCACAACATTCGTCCGGACTTCGGATGAAATGGGATGCGACGCCGGAGCGCAGCTGATCCGCAATAAACAGCGTCGTGGTGGTAACACAACGAATAACTCCGCAGCTTCACCGAGAGAGCGGTTGGGAGAAAGTTGAGCCGTTGATCTCAAGGAATATGCTGTGTGCGTCTACGCTTTATTTGTGCAGGCGGGTTGTGTAAAGCGGGCGGAACGGCCTGCGCGGTGCTTCCGGTGAAGTCTGAATGTTCCCCGGTCAGCGGCAACGTTCCTCCGGGAAAAAAGTCAGCCATACAGACCATATTTCGCGGCAATACACCGCTTTTGCAATGACGTTTTTTGGCCACCATCTCTCACTTCCTCCATCTGTTGTTGAATATGTTTGGTTTTTGTATGCATAATTGTATTCATTCAGTCGTCAGGCCATGGCACAGAAGGCGGCAGATGGATCTGTCACTCGCCGCAAGCTGGCAACCCAATGACATTCCGGATTGGCGGCTGGGAAAAAGGAGAGCAAACGCATCCGACCGTTTCCTGTGTTGTAAAAGCAGTGGGCGATGCCGGCTGGGATAACCATGGTGCTGCCCGCGAGTAATGTATGCGGTTCTTCGCCGATGAACAAAATACCATCTCCCTCCGCACAAACCAGCACTTGCTC
>JAJYPG010000022.1 GCA_021795535.1 Planctomycetota bacterium | reverse complement strand
TTCAAGCCGCCGCACAGGCCGGAGCAAGCGTGATCTGCCTGTGCGATACCAATGGCGGGTCCATGCCGGAATATGTCGCCCAATGGGTGCGCCGCGCTTCCGATGCCGTGAAAATTCCCATCGGCATCCATCCCCATAATGACAGCGGCGTGGCTGTGGCCAACGCTCTGGCTGCGGTACAGGCTGGCGCTGTTCAGGTGCAGGGAACCATGAACGGCATTGGTGAACGCTGCGGCAATGTGGATATAACTACGGTCATCGCCAATCTGCGGCTGAAGCTGGGCCGAGAATGCCTGTTGCCGGATTCTCTGCGCCATCTGACCGAAGCATCGCGTTATATTTATGAAATCGCCAACCTGAACGCATTCAATGGCCAGCCCTTTGTCGGTGCCAGCGCCTTTGCCCACAAGGGAGGCATGCACGTTCATGCGGTCAACAAATTGGCCAGATCTTATGAACATGTCGCACCGGAAGCTGTGGGTAACACCCGCCGCATTCTGGTTTCCGAACTTTCCGGCATCAGCAACATTGCCGCCAAGGCGGGCCGCAAGTTCAACATTGAACATGACCGCACCGCACTGAAACGTGTGCTGGACCGTGTGACAGAACTGGAAGCGCTGGGCCATGTATTTGAAGCTGCGGAAGGTTCCTTTGAACTTGTTTTGCGCAAACAGATAGGCCGCTGGCGTAAATTTTTTGATCTGGATCATTACCGCTGCGCCGTGTCGCGCCAAGGCCAGGGAACGGTCAGCACGAAAGCGACGCTGACACTGCTGGTTGGAACGCAGGCCATCACCGCCTCCGCCGAAGGCGATGGTCCGGTCAACGCACTCGACGCCGCGCTGCGCAGCGCCCTTGAGCCAACCTATCCGGCCATAAAAGACCTGCACCTTGTGGATTACAAAGTGCGCGTGGTAAACGCCCACGCGGAAACGGCGGCCAAAGTGCGAGTGGTTATTGAATTCCGCTCGCCTGAAGGCGTCTTTGGAACCGTTGGTGTTTCAGAAAATATCATTGAAGCAAGCTGGCAGGCCCTGTGCGATGCCGTGGAATACCGCCTGATTCATGATGTCGAATCCCGCGAGGGTATTGCCGTCATACCGCCGGCCAGAGTCTAAAATCGCGGCCCTTGCCATAACTGGCTATGCCGTGCGTAACGGTGCCGCCCGGCTGCCCGTGAATATGTTCAATTAAAGGAAACTCGTGAATCAAAGCAATACCACCAGCGAACCAAACCGTGAACTGGCCCCACAGTATGATCCGCAGGCCGTGGAACAGGATATTTTTGCGCAGTGGATGAAGGCCACCAACGGCTTCCACGCCGCCGCCAACGATCCCGCACATGATTATTTCAGCGTGGTCATTCCGCCGCCCAATGTCACCGGTGCCCTGCACCTGGGGCACGCCATTAACGGAACCATTCAGGATATTCTGGTGCGCTACCACCGTATGCGCGGCGATGCCACCCTTTGGATGCCCGGCATAGACCATGCCGGCATCGCCACCCAAGCCGTGGTGGAACGGACCATTTTTGAAACAGAAAAACGCAATCGTCATGACCTTGGCCGCGATGAACTGGTGAAACGAATCTGGGAATGGAAGGAAAAATTCGGCGACCGCATTCTTGAACAACTTAAACGCATGGGCAGTTCCTGCGATTGGCCGCGCACCCGTTTTACTTTGGATGATCTGTGTGCCAGGGCTGTGCGAGAGGCCTTCTTCAAGCTGTTTAAGGATGGTCTGATTTTTCGTGGCCTGCGGCTGGTCAATTGGGACACTCACCTGCAAACCGCCGTGGCGGATGATGAAATTTATTACGAAACCGTCAAAGGCCAAATGACCTCCATTCGCTATCCCATTGCTGACCGGCGCGATGGCGACCCGGAATTTCTGGTGGTGGCCACCACCCGCCCCGAAACCATGCTGGGCGATACCGCCGTGGCCATTCACCCGGACGACCCGCGCTATAAACATTTGATTGGCCGCCAGGTGATTGTGCCATTGGTAGGCCGCAGTATTCCCATTATTGGTGATGGCCTGCTGGTGGATCCAAAATTTGGCACAGGTGTGGTAAAAGTAACTCCCGCCCACGACCCCAATGACTACGCCACCGGCCAGCGGCATAATCTCCAGCAGATCAACCTGCTTACGCCGGATGGTAAGGTAAATGGTAATGGAGATGGAACATTTAACGGCGAACCATATAAATATATCGGCCTGAAATTCGCCACCGAAGCGCGCCGCGCAGTGTTGGAAGATTTGGAAACACTCGGCCTGATAGCCGAAGTCAAACTGCATGAACATGAAGTAGGCCACAGCGACCGCAGCAAAACCCCCATCGAACCGTTTTTAAGCGAACAATGGTTCGTGAAAATGGGCGATGTGGATGGGGGCATTACCCTGGCCAATGGCCGCAAAGTCAGCGGTCTTGCCCAGGCCGCCATGGACGCGGTTGAAGATGGCGGCGTGAAAATAACGCCCGACCGCTACAGTCGTGGCTATGTGGATTGGCTTTCCAAAAAGCGCGATTGGTGCATCAGCCGCCAGCTTTGGTGGGGCCACCGGATTCCGGTGTGGACCGTAAACCTGGATCACTCGGATAGGACGGAAAAATCACTTACAAAAGAATCCAGCGATCTCGCGGTTTCTAATTGCAAACGCGTATTGACAAAGATATTAGCCGACGCTGGCGTCCGCGAATCTGATTACCTAATCCGCAAGCAATCCCCATACCAGTCCCCAAATATCGTCGCCCGCACGACAGAAGCTGCTGATGCTATCGAGTCTATTATAGGGTATAGGGAATGCACTAAAGGATTTATTGTCGGAAGTAAGCCGGTTCCCGACAAACCCGACTGGCGCAATACCGCCGTATGCAACAAAATCATGGCGACGAAGGTTGGTCAGGCCTGCATGAAGCACGGTAATGAACTGGCTGATTTCATTATGGGTCCAATCATACAGGACCCCGACGTTCTGGACACCTGGTTTTCCTCCGCACTCTGGCCGCTGTCCACCATGGGCTGGCCCGCTGCCGGCACCAGTGATGCGCCGGAAGATCAGTTGCTTAATCGCTTTTATCCCACCAGCGTTCTATCCACCGCACGGGAAATTCTTACCCTGTGGGTGGCCCGCATGGTGATGTTCGGACTCTATTGCCATGGCGAAGTTCCCTTCAAACAGGTTTACATTCACGCCGTTATTCAGGATGGGCAGGGGCGCCCCATGAAAAAATCGCTCGGTAACGGTGTGGACCCGGTGGACATTATTGCAAGCCACGGGGCCGACGCCCTGCGTTACACCCTGGCCTCCATGGCCACCGAAACGCAGGATATCCGCCTGCCTGTGGTGAAAGACAAGGCCATCGGCAAAAACACCAGCCCGCGTTTTGACGTTGGCCGCAATTTCGCCAACAAGCTCTGGAATGCCTCACGGTTTATTCTGTCGCATCTTGATATTCCAACTCCACCATCAGATTCCGACATTCAGGCACTGGCCGCCAATCCCGCCTCTGATCTTGCCGACCGCTGGATTCTTTCCCGTCTGAACAGCACCGTCGCCAAAGCAACCGAGTGTATGGAAGATTTCCGTTTTGCCGAGCTGGCCGCGGCATTTTATCAGTTCATCTGGAACGACCTGTGTGACTGGTACCTGGAAATTGCCAAGCCGCGCATTAACCGCAAAGACGCCTCTGTTCAGCAGGTGCTGATGTATGTGCTGCGCAGGGCATTGGCCCTTCTGCACCCTGTCATGCCTTATGTAACCGAAGCGATCTGGAGCAAACTGCCCCACAGCCCCGGCTCAGCGGCTATGCTGGTTGTTTCCCCATTTCCAAAAGCACACTCGGCTCTGGACAATCCCACCGCCGAAAAAGATATTGATCTGGCCCAGCAGGTAACGCGCGCCATTCGCGATCTGCGCAACAGCTACAATGTGGACTTAAAGAAAAAGCTGGAGGTGGTTATTCAACCGGAATCAGCGAATACCGGGGCCCATATTCTCGCCTGTCGTGGAATTATTGAACCGCTGGCCAACGCAGCTATTCTCGCCTGCGATCCCAAAGCCCAGCCACCAGCGGACAGCGCCACAGCCCTTGTACCCGGCGCACAAATTTTTGTAGCCGGCATAGTGGACAAGCAGGCCGAAGCCAAAAAGCTCTCCGCCCGCCGAAAGGAACTCACTGGCTTTATTGCATCCGGCAAAACAAAATTGGCCAACGAAAATTTCGTCGCCAAAGCCCCTCCAGCCGTGGTGGACGGCCTGCGCCTGCAACTAGACCGCCAGGAAACGGAGCTTGCTGCCATAGAAGCCTCACTGCGCCAATACGCAGCGGCAACCTGACACCCCCGGCCCAGGCACCCGCGCGATAACCCCATGGTGCCGGGGGCATCCTGCCAGCCTTTGTTGCCGCCCGATCAGGGATTGGCATCTGCAGCCCCGCGGTCCAATACTGTGAAATTTATAGTTTTTCCGCAGGTGTGGGTTCAAACAATTCATTGGGGGCAGCCCGCCGCAGGGCCGCGGTGACAAGCCCCAGAAACATGGCATCCGGGACAAGTGGGCGACTGGTCAGACAGGGATGCGCTTGTGTGCCGAAAAAGTAGGGATGAACATCGGTGGAAAGTTCCAGCATCTGCATAATGGGCTGATTCGGTGCGTGTCCGCCAAAAACAAGCCCATGCTCCTCCAGCCGCGCAATGTAACGCGGTTCAACTTCATAACGGTGACGGAAACGCAGGCGAATTTGTGTGGCACCACCATAAAGCTGACTGATGCCGGAATTCGGCTTGAGAAGAATATCCTTGCCACCCAGACGCATATTTCCGCCCAGGCCCTCAATTTTTTTCTGCTCCGGCAGAATATCAATCACCGGATGCGGGCAATTGGCATCAAATTCAGTGGAATTGGCCCCCTGCAAACCGCAGACATTGCGGGCGTATTCAATAACGGCCATCTGGAAACCCAGGCAAATGCCCAGGAAGGGGATATGGTTTTCGCGAACAAAACGAACGCATTCAATTTTGCCTTCCGCCCCGCGCGATCCAAAGCCGCCGGGAACCAGAATGCCGTGGCAACCGCGGAGCATTTCCGCTACGTTGCGCGCGTTAATTTCGGTGGTATCGATCCATTGAATATTGACGCGACACCGGGCATGTACGCCACAGTGCTCCAGAGCTTTGTCTATGCTGGCATAGGCGTCGCGCAGGGAGGCATATTTTCCGGTAACGGCAATATTGACGGATTTTTCCCGCGGAGCAAGCATCCGGTCCACAAAACCCTGCCATTTGCGACGAGCCTGGTCTTCCGACCTCTGATTCACCCGTTCATGCAGATTCAGCAGTGTCAGAACCTCGCGGTCCAGACCGGCATCGTGCAGCATTTCCGGCACCATGTAAATGCTTTCCACATCGTGCATGGAAAAGACGCGGCGCATGGCCACATTGCTGAACATGGATATTTTTTCCCGCACTTTTTCCGTCACGGGAGTGGGGCAGCGGCAGCCGATAATGTGCGGCTGCAATCCCGCCTGCATGACCTGTTTCAAACCAAGCTGTGCCGCCTTGGATTTCTGTTCACCCAGACTTTGTGGTTCCATAATGTACGTCAGAGCGACAACGCAAACACTGTGTTCGCCTTCCTCATACGCCAATTCACGAATGGCTTCAATGAAGTAGCCGTTTTCGTGGTCGCCCACCGTCCCGCCAACTTCCACAAACACCACATCAGCATTGGAAGCCATGGCCAGCTCGCGCAGGGAATGCTTCACTTCACCGGTGACGTGGGGAATCATTTGCACATCTCGTCCGAGGTATTGTCCAAGGCGTTCGCGGTCGAGAATACGTGTGAAAATCTGGCCGCTGGTGGTGAAGTTTTTACGGGACAGGTTTTCATCCAGCATGCGTTCGTAGGTGCCCAGGTCCATATCGGTTTCCATACCGTCATCCAAGACGAAAACTTCGCCATGGCGGAACGGATTGAGCGTGCCGGAGTCTATATTGAGATAGCCTTCCATCTTAATGGGGGCGACGCGCAAGCCTTTGTCTTTAAGAATTTTAGCCAGGCTTGAACTGAAAATACCCTTTCCCAGCCCGCTCATGACGGTGCCGAGTACGACCACGAATTTGGTCTTGCCCTTCTGATAACCCTTCGGAAAAGGGGTATAGAATTCGGTTTCGTGGGAAGCATTGCCTAGTGCAGCCAGTAAATCCGGATTGGAACCATCAGCCATTGAAAAAACCTCATTGGACAAGAGAGAATAACCGATTCGTGGCGCGGCGCGAAGCGCAACGGAAATTTTGTGTATTCCCACGCACTGGATTAAAAATTCTACTGCATGTTTTGGCAATGGATATGCGCTGCTCATCGATCAATTTCTTGTCAAAATAACAAGAATGTTACATCCTCTGAAATACACCCGATTGGGGCATGTGCAGTATAATTCCGCAAAACATGCAACCCAACGCCCCTCACTGCGTAAAATAGTTCATGGATGACATGCAGCCATTTCAATGGTACTCTTGATGGAACATGACATCCTGCTGGATATGGAACAAGCACTTATGGAAACAACGACTGCAACCAGAGCATTCACCGCTTTTTCGCGAATGCCGGGATGGGTGAATACCGAACACCAGGTAACGTACCGTAAACTCCGCCATGACCTGGCCGGAAAAATTCTGATCGCACTTGTCGCGGTATACATGCTGATTGTGTTGCCCGCCTGTTCCGGCACATCGCAACGTGTCAGGACAGCCGTGACGCTCTACTATGAAGGCCAATATGCGCAAAGTCAGCAGGAACTCGCTCCACTAATTAAAAAGCCCAATCGTGACTATGTACTTAATAACTGCCGCTACGGGTCGGCTGCCCTGGCTGCGGGTCATATTAACCATGCCGAAAATGCCTTTCTTAACGCCTACAGAGTGATGAACAGCGTCAACACCAATACCGGCAGCCGCGTGATTGGTGCGGTGGTGCTGTATGACGGGGTAAAGGTATGGAAGGGCCAGCCGTTTGAAAGAGCAATGGCCCATTACTACCTTGGTCTGACATTCCTGATGAAACATGATTATGAAAATGCCCGAGCGGCCTTCCAGAACAGTCTTTTTCGGCTACGGGCTTATTCCCAAGGCAACGGGCAGGCCTCGGATGGAAACAACAACCGGGTAGATTCTAATTTTGTTCTTGGATATTTTGGCTTGGGACTATGTTACCTTAAATTAGGGCAAAATAAACTTGCCGCTGCCAGCTTCCAACATGCAGAACAGCTTGCCCCCGCCATTGCCGAGGTGGTCAAAAAACTTTACAACCCCAAGACCAATACCCTGATATTTGTCGATTACAGCTACGGTCCAAGGCGACGAAGCCGTGGCTGGTACGGGGAACAGACCGTCTTTGCACCCACTCCCTATCAGGCTGGCCCCATTCCGACGATTGAGGCGTGGAAAAATGGTCATCCAATATATGATATTGCTCAATCCAACATGGTCGATACCCTGGCACTCGCCCAGGATAAACGCTGGCTTACCATGAATACCATTCGTGAAACAAAAGCCGTGGTCGGCACCGGCCTGATAGCCGGCGGATTGATGGTGGCCAATAACGGCGCAAATCAGAACAGCGCGGGAACGGCTTTGGCCGGGCTGGGCGTTGCGGCGTTGGGCGCCGCGCTGGCCGCCTCATCACATGCGGACACGCGATACTGGGAAATGCTGCCCCGTACAGTTTACGTTGTTCCCACGGCACTGCCGGTTGGCAAAAACACCTTGCAGGTAAACGTGGCGGGAGCAACCACTTCGCCATTTACTGTAACCATTGCTCCAAATTCAGCCTACAATGTTTTCTATGTGCGACTGCGATAATCGGTGATGGCGGGTACCCGCGATTGTTTGCGGCGAATTATGCCAAACCTTGTGGATTTTTTCGCATTTTTTCGACATTCCAACTCTTTTGCCTTGACACAACGGCGGCTAAAGCCCATGATACTAAGCCTTGGTTTTTGCCTTGGCGAGGCATGACCAAAAGAGCATCCTGTTGGAATGTCCCGAAAAAACGGGAATAAGAACGCGGACTGGCAGGAGTCCGCACCGCCAAAAAAAACGGGCGTGTAGCTCAGTTGGTTAGAGCGCGTCACTGATAATGACGAGGTCCCAAGTTCGACTCTTGGCACGCCCATTATGCTTGTTTTTTGGGTTGGGTCGGATTTCCCTTAAATTGCAGCATATTCCTTGTTTTATAGTGTTTGGGTGTCTTTGGGCTGATGACTCCTGCTATCTGCTGATGGCTCCTGATTGTTCCTGCGCGCCGCTCTCCACGTGCCGGGGCCGGCATCGTTACGCACGGGACTGGAAGTGTTACTTTCTGAATAAACGATGTATATGTCGTTAAATATTGGCTTGGCGAGCATGGTCTATGGTGCGCCGCAGGAAGACAATGTCTGCAGAAAGCTGCTTACTGGAAATTTTAGCGATTTCCCGCTCAATAATTATCGGCCCATGATACGACCGCGACACCAACACCCGGATGACTTCGGAAAGACAGGCTTCCCCCTGCCCCAGGTTGGCATCCTTCCCACGCCAGCCATTGGCGGCCGCGCGGTTATAAAGTTTGCAATCTTTGGCATGAAAATGGCGAATCCATGGTGCCAGCACGAGTGCCGCGGTAACCGGATCGCCATTGCCATATAACAGCACGTTGGCCGGATCAAAATTGATGCCGACATGATCGCGGCGCAAACGCTCCATGGTGATGGCAACGGTTTCGGGTGATTCCTGTCCCGATTCAAAAAGCAGGTGTACCCCCTGCTTGGCGACTTCATCACTCACATGCATGAGGCGACTTAAGAAATCGGTATAAGCTAATCGATCCTGGATTGCAGGAATAAATCCTACATGGGTGGAGAGATAGCGAATACCCAATTTTTTACACACTCGTGCCGCATCCACAGTGCGATTGAGACGCTTGATAAACAATCCCTCCGGCACAAATCCACCGGTTTTGCGGATGGTGGCCAGGGAGGAATAATCCTCGCCAGGAAAGGCTATCATGGCGGCGGTAGGTGTCCAGTCGGCTTTCTTCACGGCGGTAATCCAGGCATTGCGGCGTGCGGTGGACGCAGAGAGGATTGGCCCAAGAGCCAGATGCACTGCCTTGAGTTCCAGACGCTTAAGTGTTGCGCCAAGCCTGTTGACCTGACTGTTACCGACAGACCAACTGCACAGGCCAACTTCCAATGGAGCAATTTCATGCGGCATACAGGTCCTCGGTTTGGGTAAGGCAAACAGCTACAATATAATGTTAATATGCGGGTTTTTACGCCCAATGGCAAATTTTCGACAGAAACAATTCTTTTTCCCACCCCAAAATTGCAAAAAATATATCCATTTGGAACCACGTTGAAAACTGAAGCACGCGTAATGGCGGGGAGATTGTCATCCAAAATTCCCACATCTTTGCAATAGGGCAGAGAACAACACGCCACATCGGAGTAGATAATTTTAGCCCGCTTGTAATTTATATGAAAGGTGCTAGATTTATGAGCTTACAGGGATGACGCATAGTTCTGTTGCGTTGAGTATGGCGTAAAGGCACGACAGGCATTTCCCAAAAGTTGCCTGCCAAAGGCCTTTTTGTAAACAAGGATGAACGTATATGATTTTGCCCTACAATTGGAAGGAAAGCATTCGTCCGGCGAATTTACGCGAAACCATTAATCGAAATTCGGCGGTGGTAAGCATTGTTGCCGCCGTGGTAATTATTGTGGTGCTGGCACTGTCCATCCGTAGTTTCATGGGAGGCAATACGGGGGCGGGAAGTCCAACAATGGCCTATTTTTACGATACCAGCAATCAAACCCTCAGCGTTCGCCCCACAATCGATTATCCGCCACTGCCGGGTGCCACCGGAAAGAACACCGTTGTACTGGCTTATTTCTATA
>JAJYPG010000021.1 GCA_021795535.1 Planctomycetota bacterium | reverse complement strand
GTTTTGTCATGGCGTGTTCCAAACCCGCGGTTCAGCTTTACACTCTGCGCAATGAACTCGCCAAAGACTTTTCCGGCGTCTGCTGGCGCGTGGCGGGATTGGGCTATCGCGGAGCGGAGCTTACGGATATGCGGGGAGAAATTCCGGCCAAGCAACTCAGGCAACTGGGTGCCGACATTGGCCTGACCTGGCTTTCCGTGCATGTGCCGCTTGAAGCTTTGGAAAATCAGCTTCCCGCTGTTATGGATTACTATGCCGCCGCGGGTATAAAAACAATTGTCTGCCCCTGGCTGCCACCGGAAAGAAGGCTCACTTATCACGGTTGGCTTAATATAGCCCATAGTCTCACCCATATTGGCCGGATATTGCAATCGCAAGGCTTTGTGCTGGCATATCATCATCATGATTTTGAGTTTGCGCCCGTGGCCATTCCGGATTCTCATGCCAATGACACTGCCACAACCAATGGCCTGAATATTCTATTAAGCGGGACGCACGCCACAACGGTTAAATTTGAACTTGACACCTATTGGGCATTTTTTGCGGATGTGAATCCCGCGGAACTGATGGGTCGCCTTGGCACGCGTGTAGCGCTGCTGCATTGCAAGGATATGACCAATCATGTGGCGAAGCGTTTTGCACCGGTTGGTGCCGGAGTGCTTAACTGGTCGGAAATTGCTCGCGAGGCGGAGACTTCCGGCTTGGACTGGCTGATTGTGGAGCAGGACGACTGCTATGGCCTGGACCCATTTGCACAAATTGCCGAAAGCCTGGAAAATCTGCGGCAGATGCACATGGTTCAATAAGAACCACAGAAACAATGCCGACGCTTGCAAAGAGTGCATCCCTGTGCATGGTAATAGAATAAGAAGAATGTGGTGCCATCTGGGCATTGCAACATATAAAGGAGTTACCCCATGGCCGATTCCCCCACACCACCGGTGGTTGTGTTGCAGCAGCCGTCCTTCGGACGACGATTTTTCCGCGGTGTTGTTCTGCTGCTGTTGTTTGGTTCGCTGGCGTTGAATGTCATCCTGGCGCTTATGTTGGGCGGAATGACTTCCCTTTCCCGGTCCATTCTTGGTTCCACGGGCATTCATGCAAAAATCATTCGCCCCGGCAGTTCCGATCAGATTGCGGTTATTCATATCACCGGTCTGATAAGCGGTGCCACGGTGGCCCAGGTACGCGCGGATGTGCACTACATTCGTAACCATTCCGTCATTCGGGCGGTGGTGCTGCGTGTGGATTCGCCCGGTGGTGGCGTAACGGATGCCGATGAATGTTATCACGAACTTATGAAGCTTCGCGACGACAACCGTCCGGTTGTCGCCAGCATTGGATCGCTGGGGGCCAGCGGGGCTTATTACCTTTCCATGGCGGCGGAAAAAATTTATGCCGAACCAACCAGCCTGGTCGGCAGCATAGGGGTAATGATGCCCGGTTTTCAGCTTACTGGACTGATGAAAAAGATCGGCGTGAAACCTGAATTCCTCACCAGCAAACCTGCCACATGGAAAGAGGCCGGCTCGCCTTTTTCCGATTATACCCCCGCGGTAAAAACCTATTTGATTCATTTGCTGGATGTGGATCACGCCCGCTTTGCACAGATTGTGGCCACGGGCCGCGGCAAACATTTAACGGTGCCTGTGGCACAAGTCGCCAATGGCAAGATATGGGCCGCCCAAGACGCTCTGAAAAAAGGCTTGATTGACGCCATAGGCTATCCTGACGCGGCCTATCATGCGGCGGCCAAACTGGCGGGTATTTACAACCCCACAGTGGTGGAACTAAAAACCTCCGGGTCGCTGCTGGATTTAATTAAGGTGAAAACCAGTGTCCACTCTCCCATTTCCCGCGTCTCTCCGGGAACCCTGCTTGAAATGTTACGGCCCAAAATGGAATACCTGTTTTTGCCGTAATCGGTTGTACCTTGGCAGCATCTATCGTCCCGGCGGACGCGGGCCAAGTTGCCGTCGCGTGAGACCATCTTGCACAGCTTTTTGACGATTCGCAAAACGACTTGCGGGGTCCTGGTTTTCCGTCGCCGTTGCCGGTTCACCAGACGGCCCATTTTGCGCCACGCCCTGTCGACCAAACCGCAAAAGGGCCTGGCAATCAACCACATTTTTCAGAAAATCAGTTGAACCTTCACATACTTTTTGCGCCTGCACCGCCTGATTCACCTGCACCGGATCTTCCAGCAGGCCAAGAAAATCAGCCAGCGAGCATGATTCCATATCCGCCGCGCCTTCCAGATATTCCATCAAACGTTCCGCCAGGGGTGCCAGCCCGTCAGGCGAAAACAAGTTGAGATCAAAATCCGCCCCACATCGCCGCCAAATCGCCGGCTGATTCAGCAGTGAACCGATGATCCACTGTTCAGCGACAAAATGGCCGTCAGAGCGATCCAGCGGCTGACCGGAACCGCCATCACCTGCGGCGACGGTTCCGGATGATTCGTGCCTTTGTGCCATTTGCCACACAGTTTTATGCACCTGCTGCGGGGTCATGCCGATTTTGTCCGCCAGGTGTTTTTCCAGCAATCCGCGTCGCACGGGGTCCGTTCCGGGATCGGTCAGTCCGGCGGATGCAAGGCGCAACATGGTTATGGAAGCCTGCTGTTTCTGTGCCAGGGATGGCGAGGCATCCATGGCACCGGAAAGCTGGTCCCATTTGTAATCAAGAATATCCGTTGCCCGGGAAAGCAACAGCTTGAAAGGTTCCGGGCCATGGGTCATGCAAAAGTCGAAGGGGTCTTTGCCGTCAGGAACGTGAGTGATGCGGACATCCAGCGGATATTTCAGAATCATTTCAATGGCGCGGTCCGCGGCGCGGCGACCGGCGTCATCGCTGTCAAAAAGCAGTATGACCCGTTCGGCAAAACGTCTTATGATGTTGATATGGTTATCTGTTAGTGCCGTCCCCAGTGTGGCCACCACATGGTTCACGCCAACCTGATGGCATGCTATTACATCCATGTAGCCCTCCACCACCACCACGGTCTTTTCACGGATGATCGCCTGTCGCGCCTGGTTCAGGCCATACAGCGTTTCACGCTTGTTGAAAAGCGTTGTTTCCGGTGAATTGAGATATTTTGGCCCTTCATTGGTATCCGCGGGTTTCGCTGTAGAGTGTTCCGCAACGGTTGGGCTTTCCAGTGGCGGCAGAATTCTGCCGCCAAACGCGATTACCCGGTCGGTCTGGTCAAGAATGGGAAAAATAACTCGGTTTCGGAAAACATCAAATGGGCTGCCGTCCGCCCGGCGTTTGATCAATCCCGCTCCCAACAGGCTTTCCTCCGGCACCCCCGCCCGTCCGGCTGCCTGAGCCAACGCGGTCCAGTTTTCCGCGGCAACCCCCAGACCAAAGGCCTTGATTGTTTCCTCGTTCAAGCCGCGATCCAAAATATAATCCAGTCCATGCTTTCCCGCCGGCTTCTCCAGGTTGGCACGGAACCACTCCGCGGCCCATGCCGTGGCGGCAAGCATTTTCTCGCGTGCGGAGGCTTTCTGCCGGGCGACCGGATCGTTCGGGCGAAACTCCGGCAGCTTCACGCCATATCGCTGGGCTAAAAACCGCAGGGCCTCGCCGGGTGACATCTTGTGGTAGTTCTGAACAAACTTAAAAACATCGCCACCGGCATTGCATACAAAACAGTAGAAAATCTGTTTGTTTGGATTCACATACATGGATGGGCGACGATCTTCATGAAACGGACAAAGGCCCACAAGTTCCCGTCCCGCCGGACGAAGCGAAATATGTTCGCCGATGATCTCTTCAATGCGCGCGGCCTGACGGACTGTCTGAAAAATATGGGAGGAATTCGCTGTGGAGTACGACATGGATTTCAATTTTATCCACTGACGGGGGTTTTCTGTAGGGCTGGATAATTTTTCGAGTTCCATGCCGCGCGCACTCAGGATGCAGTTCCGACCAAAAAGCCATCCCGGCTACGGTGGATTGGGGCAGGAAACAGAGTGGAAAACTTAAAAATCTTGGATCTGGTCCGAACAATACATCACGCCGACAAAATGTTATTTAGCCCCAGCCGGAGCTGATTTGGTTGCCGTAGCTGATTTGACTGCAGTGGCGGATTTAGCCGATTGGGCTGCGACTTTGGCCGCATTTTGCATGGCCGGGGCGTAGCCGGGAATAAGTTCCGAACGGTAATCAGTGGTATCCGTCAGAGATAAACTGATAAACAGCGTAATAAAAATAAGCGTAAGCAGCATGGCGGCGATATTAAAGGGGTTGTCATAAAGCAGGTGCATGAAATAAAGTGCGGCGACAATGGACATAACCGATGCAATAATCATTTCAACCAGTACATTCATTGAGCCGATATTGGCGGCTGCAACAAGCGTGCTGACAACGGCGAGGCCGCAAAGAAAAACCCAGACCGCAAAAAGCATCGGCAGCGGAATAACATGCGTTTTAGCCGGTGAAAGGGGCAGTGCGTGAGTATCTTCTGTGGTGTGGACGTCTTGGCTCATGAGAAACTCCGGTAAAACAGGTCTGATTTTAGCGAATAAGATAAAGCAGCGGGAAAAGGAACATCCAGACTATGTCAACGATGCCCCAGTACATGCCGACAAAATCCACTGGGGTGGAATAGCTTGGGCCAAAATCGCCGCGGATACTACGGAAAAGAAGCCATCCCATAAGAATGATGCCAATGATAACGTGAATGGAGTGCAGACCGGTCATAAGAAAATAAATTCCAAAGAAAATCTGCACATTGTGCGGTTCCGGTATAAACAGAGTTTGCTTCGTTACCGCATGGCTGCGGGCGATTCCGGCGGGGCCGATGCTCGCGGGAAGAATGGCCGAGTGCGATGAAATGAATCCTTGGGCCGCCAGGGCGTGAAGATTGGTATAGGAACCCGGTTTTCCAGCCATGGCTTTGGGGGCGGGTTGCTCTATTTTAGGGGCATAGTTCGTGCCCCAAAGCAGCTTCTGCTGATATTTTTCAAAATATTCATCGGCGTGAATGGCAAGGAAGGTCAATCCACCGATCATGGTCAAAACCAGACAGACGCAAAGCAATACGCGCTTGCCGGTCTGAGCGAAGCGGACAGCCAATGCCATGGTGAGGCCGCTGGTTAAAAGTACGATGGTATTGATGAGTCCGCTGGTGGGGTCCAGGTATTGGGAGGCGAATTGGAAAATTTCCGGATGCAGAGCTCGGTAGACGGCATAAGCACAGAACAGTCCGCTGAAAAGCAGTAATTCCGTGGCAAGAAACAACCACATGCCAAGCTTTCCGGCATCAAATTGCTGCTGGGGTGTGTCAAAATGATGAGCCAAATGTCGGCGTACGACAGACTGGTCCACCGGAGGTGTTATTGCTTCGCTCATGGTCACTCACTACTTTCTGGTTTGTTCACATCGCCCGACCATATTGGCGGCGGCGGTGTGAAAGGAAAAATTTGTCTCAAAATCCAAAGTCAAAACATATATTCCGTAGTCTGGCACCGGTTAAGGTGCGAATTAGTGGTCCATGTGGTACGGGCCGACATGTTCGTCAGTATGCACGTAACCGCCCACCGCCTCGCTGAACTGGAGATGGGAATAGTCATAAGCGTCGTAATGATCGCTGATAACGGGGATGGCCTCAAAGTTATCAGTCGGCGGGGGCGAGGAAGTGGTCCATTCCAGAGTTCCGGAACCCCACGGATTAGCCGGCGCTTTTTTACCGCGGACAAGCGAATGAATCAGATAGCTGGCCATTAGCAGGAACGCGGCAAGCTGGATATATGCACCAATGGTCGAGGCGACCATATAAGGTTGATATTTGGGCAGGTAGCTGGCGTAGCGGCGGGGCATTCCGTAGGCACCGACCATAAGCTGGGGGAAGAAAGTGAGATTGGTACCGATGAACAGAGTGACGCAGGCGATTTTGGCCAGAGTTTCATTGTACATCTTACCAAACATTTTTGGCCACCAGTAATGCAGGCCGCCAAGGAACCCGATGATGGTGCCACCGAACATGACATAATGGAAATGGCCAACGACGAAATAGGTGTCGTGCAGCACGACATCTTCAGCCAGGGCACCAAGCACCACGCCTGTAAGGCCGCCAATGGTGAAAAGGATAATGAAGGAAAGAGCATATAGCATGGGGGTGTCAAGCTTGATTGCCCCTTTGTACATGGTGGCGAGCCAATTCCAGACTTTCACCGCAGATGGGACGGCCACAAGGAAGGTCAGGAAGCTGAAAATGGCATCCAATTCAGCGGACTGGCCGTTGACAAACAGATGATGCCCCCAGACCATGAAACCGATCAGTGCAATGGCCAGAGAACTTAGCGCGATAAATTCATAACCAAAAATATGTTTGCGGCTGAATGTGGGCACAATTTCCGAGACAATTCCCATGGCGGGCAGAATCATGATGTACACGGCCGGGTGTGAATAGAACCAGAAGAAGTGCTGGAAAAGCACCGGATTTCCACCCAGAGCCGGGTTGAAAATGCCGATGCCCATCACCCGTTCCACAATCAGAAGAAGCAATGTAACGCCCAGAACCGGTGTTGCGGCAACCTGAATAACCGCGGTGGCGTAAGTTGCCCAGAGGAACAGGGGCATGCGGAACCAGGTCATGCCGCGCGGACGGAGTTTGTGGATGGTGACAATGAAGTTCAGGCCGGTGAAAATGGAACTGAACCCAAGCAGGAAAAGACCCGATACCATCAGAACCACATAGGTGGAGGTGTCAATGCTGTAAGGGGTATAGAAGGTCCAGCCGGTATCCACCGCGCCAAGAATGGTGGAAATAACCGCCAGTACGGCTCCGCTGATGTAAAGCCAGAAGCTCAGCAGGTTAAGTCGCGGAAAAGCGACATCCTTCGCGCCCAGCAGGAGCGGCAGGGCGAAGTTGCCCAAGGCACCGGGAATCAGGGGAACCAGCACCATAAAGACCATAATGATGCCATGGAGCGTGAATACCTGGTTGTAATGTTTGAAGGCGACGTAACTGGATTGGATGGTTCCGGTGCCATGGAAAATCAGGCCGGTCGGAATCAGAAGCTGCGTGCGAATCACTTCCGCAAGCATGCCGCCGATGAAAAAGAGGGTAAGGCCAGCCGTCAGGTACATAAGGCCTATGCGTTTATGGTCGAGTGTGAAAAGCCAGGACCCTATTGTGTTGGTCTGATTCAGATAATTTTTTTTTCTGTCGACGGCAAGGTCGGCATCGTGAATATTCATGGTGGTCATGGGAAAACTCCCGTAAAAAGTCCGCGTCACAGGCGGATCAAGGAATCATTTTATTTGGCGGCGGGCGGCTCGGTGGCCTTACTCCGCTTGTCGCTCAACGAATTAATATACCAGATGATTGCATCAAGTTTATTGCGGTTTTTTGCGCCGTCAAGATCGGTGCCATAGATGGCGGGCATAATGGGCGCAAAACCTTTTACAACCAGTTTATCCGGATGCAGGATCATATATTTCAGGTAGGCGTAATCGGCAATTTTGGTTTTGCCATTGGCCAGGTGCTGGGGATAACCCGCCAGATTCTTCCAGCTTGGTCCGGCTCCCGGATTGCCATTGTCGGTATGGCAGGCGTTACAGCCCATGGAGGTGTAGAGTTTTTTGCCCATGGCAACCATGGCGACAGGTAATGAAGCAGCTGGCTTGGCTGGTGCAGAAGCGGGTGGTACGGTGGTCACATCGCTCTTATCGCTTAGACTATTGATGTACCAAAGAATGGCATCCAATTTCTTCTGTTGCTTGCCGCCACCACCCAACTTCATTACATACGTTGAGGGCATCAGAGGGGGGTAACTTTTCACAATCAACTGGTTGGGGTTTATAATCATATCTTTAAGGAAGGCGTAATTGGCGACCTCTGTTTTTCCGTTGGTAAGCACTTGCGGATAGCCAGCAAGGTTTTTCCATGATGGTCCCACCAAACGTTTCCCATTAACCGTATGGCAGGCGTTACAGCCCATTGAAAAATAAAGGTTCTTTCCCATGGCAACCATGCCGGCGGGAGCTACCGGGCTTATGGTTTTAGTGGTACTGACCGGTTTTGTACCGGTGGGGGAGGCTTCCATTTTGGTTCCGGGAATGTTGGGCACAGGAGGACGCGAGTCGCTATTGGCGTGTGTGCTAAGAGTGTTAATGTACCAGATCATGGCATTAAGCCGTCGATGCCGCGTGTGGCCTGGCCCGGCAAAGTCGCTGTAGAAATCAGGCATGATATTTGGGAAATTTTTTACGAGCTTGCGGCCCGGATACAGAATAGCCTGTTTAAGATAGGCATAATCCGCGGTAACTGTTTGCCCGCTTTGGAGTTGCACCCGGTTGCCCGCAAGGTCTTTCCAGGTCGGGCCGCTGCCGGGCGTGCCATTGACTGTGTGGCAACCATTGCATCCATAAGTGGAGTACAAGTCTTCACCTACTTCTGAAAGAGGGACCGGCTTGCCGTTATGAACCCAGATATTGGCGGCGGCCTTAAGGTATTCGTTCACCTCTTCTTTGGTGGCGACAATAACCGGGGCGCGCATAAGGGAATGTCCACTGCCACAATATTCGGCGCACTGAAGCTCATAATGCCCCACGCGTGTCGGGTCAATCCAGATGGTCATGATGCGGCCTGGCACAACATCTTTCTGAATGGAAAGGCTGGGAATCCAGAATCCGTGAAGAACATCGGCGGAAGTCATGGAGAGTTTGACCGGAGTGTTGACCGGAAGGTAGAGCTTGTTGGAAATGGCATGGTTGGGGTAGGTAAAAGTCCAGTTCCATTTTTGCGCTTTAACGCCGATGTCATAAGTATTGACCGGGGCAATGTTCATGTTCATGTAATATTTGAAGCCCAGTGCAAAAATGACCATGACAATAATGAGTGGGATAATAGTCCAGGTGATTTCCAGCGACGTGTTGTGATCCGGCGACGGATCGGCGTGTTGCCGCAGGGGTGTGCGCCGATAACGAATGGAGAAAAAGACCGCCAGAAACACAATAAGTACGGTAAAGAAAATGGTGATACACAAAAATAAAACCCAGAGGAAATGAACCTGCGGGCTGAATGTGGAGGCTCCTTTGGGCAGCCCCCAATCACCGGTAAGCCGTGACAAAGAGTTCATGGCGGTGTTAAGCGAGTGAAGAGGATTCAAGATTTTGCTCCCGTTGAGTTAGAACCACGATGTTTGTGTTCCCAATAAAACAAGGTTCCGAACAGAGATGCCAGACCGACCAGCACAGCCACTCCACCCAATGTCATAACGCGAAGGGCGATTGGCGTGTATTTACCCGTGTTGGGATTAAACTGACAACAAAGCAGAAGAATCTGGTCGAATATATTGGTGATGCGATGATCACCCGCCTGAACCAGCGCCAGATTCACATTGGCGGGGTTGTATTTTATGCCAAAGAAATAGTTGGACATCCGACCACCAGGTGTACAAACATATATACAGGCGGCATGGTTGTATTGGCCGAGAATCGGGTAATAGACATAGCGGAACCCGACGGCACTGGTGAGAGCTTTAATGTTGGCTTGCGTACCAACCAGAAAATGCCAATGTTTTTTCAGGCCCGACGGATCCGTTGAGGCGGCAAGATAACCGGCTTTTTTTTTGCGTGCGGCGCGGGGCGTATCCGTGGGATCGAAACTGACGGTAACCACGTCATAGTCTGAACCAATGTGGGCGGCTAATTTATTAAGCGTATGAACCAGTCCCAACTGCACAAAATTGCAAACACCGGGGCAGCGAAAATAGACAAAGTCAAGAATAACGGGACGACCTTTGTGAAAATAATCGCCAAGCCGAATCAGCTTTCCATGACTGTTTGTGAAGGTAAGATTCAGTGGCAGCCGCGCGCCAGGCCGGGGGGTTATACCCGCTTGCTTGATATCTGATGCGTGCTGTACCGCGTTTTGAATGGAATTAAAATTCCCCCATGCCGGATGGGCCAAAATCAGGATGAGTCCGAACATGATGCCTGCCGCGCTGCGCGCCAAGCCAGAATCGAGCCGCGGATGCAACCGCGTTGGCGTTCCTGATTGTGCG
>JAJYPG010000020.1 GCA_021795535.1 Planctomycetota bacterium | reverse complement strand
CTGCTGAAACCGATTGGTATTTTTTTGGCTATGGCCACCACTATCACACCGCCTTGCGGGATTTAACCACAGTGAGCGGGAAAGTGCCGTTGCCCCGGCGCTATGCACTGGGAGCGTGGCACTCGCGGTATTGGTCGTTTACGCAGGCTCAATTCAAGGAACTGGTGCGTGATTACAATCTGCATCAGTTTCCTCTGGACAACATGGTCATGGACATGGGATGGCATAAAACCGATGGCTGGACCGGTTTCAGTTGGAACCGCCATCTTCTTCCGCATCCGCGCAAGCTGCTGGCGTGGCTGCATCGGCACGGCCTGCATGTAACATTGAATTTACACCCCGCTGGCGGCGTGGGAAATTATGAAACGCGCTACAAGGAGTTTTGCCGCGGGATGGGCGTAAGTTCTGCGGGTGGAAAAGCGATTCCATTTGATTGCACCAACCGGCTTTTTATGCACAACTATTTCCACGTTTTGCTGGACCCGTTGGAACATGAAGGCGTTAGCTTCTGGTGGTTGGATTGGCAGCAGGGGACGAAGTCGGCAATTCCCGGAGTAGATCCGCTGCCCTGGCTCAATGAACTGGATTTCCGTGACAGCCAGCGCCCCGGCACCCACCGGCGTGGGTTGTCCTTCAGCCGCTGGGGTGGTTGGGGTGGCCAGCGCTATCCTATCGAATTTTCCGGAGATACCCATGCCGTCTGGCCGGTACTTAAATTTGAAATTCCCTTTACCTCCACGGCTGGTAATGTGGGATGTTTTTACTGGTCGCATGACATCGGCGGCCATATGGGAGTGATTCCAAATCCGGAGCTTTACACCCGATGGGTTCAGTTTGGATCCGCCAGTCCGGCTTTGCGTACCCACGCCACCAACATGACGGGAGACTTTCACCGCCCCTGGTTTTTCGGGTCCGCCGCCACGCGTGCCTGTCGCCGTGCATTTAACCTTCGTTCCAGAATATTTCCGTATATCTATACGTCCTCCTGGCGCTGCTACCAGGACTCCGTGCCGCTGATTCGTCCCATGTACTTTGATCATCAGGGCAATTCATTGGCGTATAAATTACCCGAAGAATATATGCTGGGCCGAAACATTCTTGTGGCACCCATTGTGGCTCCCGGACGCGGTCCGGGGAAGATTGGGCACAGCGTGGTCTGGTTTCCGAAGGGCACCTGGTACAATCTGTTTACTGGTGAGCACGTTAAAGGCAGCCAAGTTGCCACGGTATGGGCGGCATTGGATGAATTCCCAATTTTTGCCCAAGGTGGCGTGCCGATTCCCATGCAAAAACCTGTGCTGCGTATGGCCGAACACTCTCCGGATCCGCTGGTGGTTACGGTTTATCCCGGCGCCGATGGCAAATCCATCTTTTATGAGGATGACGGCTTGTCCAAAGGGTATCTCCATGGCCAGCATGCCATCACCGCGTTGGCTTATAAAAATTTTTCGGACGGAAGTATCGGCGTAAGTATTGGTGCCGCTATTGGTACATATAACGGCGAAAAACCGCTGCGGAATATTGTTGTTTGCCTGCCGCAAACCAGCCGGCCAAGGACCGTGATGCTCAACGGCAAGCCCATGCCGCAAGCCACATCGTCCACGGATATTGGCTATGTCTACCGCCCCGCCACGGTGACCACTATCATTCGGCTGGGGGCTATACCAGTCGGGATGCCTGAAATTATTCATGTTTCGTTTTCGCATGCCGCGCAGCGCGGGCGGTTGATCCGGCAAATTACCAACCGATTCAGTACGGTCACCCGAGCGATGGCGGGGAATAGGGGCCGGCAATATCCGTGGGTTTTACGTTTAGACCAGATTCAGTTTCATCTGGAAACTCTGCGGGCACAGGTCGCGGATGAGCATTTTCGCCATTGGCAGACATGGAAACGCAGCTTTACCACATTGAATACTGAGATAGCATCTGTGGCCAAATCTCCGGTGCATGGCGACGAATCCGGTGCCACGATTGCCCGGCAGATTCTGGCCAAGACTCGCATTGGTGGCGCGCCGTAGCATCACGCGCCTGGCAAAAATACCGGGCGGAAATGGACGTCCAAAGATAAAAACAAAGGCCGGAAGTTCGTCGTAGTCAAGTTCTGGTCTAACCCAACCTTCGCACGGGTGTACCCGTTTTTATTGGGATTGGCAAATCTGCTTGCAGCACAGGGGTTTGTGCTCATTTGCAGGTAACGTTGCCGATCCAAAGAGGGTGATGATCCCGATGGATCAGGACGCTCCCAGGGACGTGCCTGTCGGCACGTCTTTCCCTTTTTAGGTTCCAGATAAAAACGGACAGCCCATCAATGATAGTTTGAAACATATGTCATATTATTGAGTTCAAGCGTCGGCAATGCGTGTTCAATTTCACCGCATCGGGTTTCCAGCCATGGGGGAAGTTTGAGTCCGCTGCCCAGTTCGCCTGAAGGTTAATCCACGGAAAACTCCGGACCATCTGTAGCGATCCCGCAAACCGCTCCACCCCGTTCCAGAAAATAAATGGATTGGAAATACAATCGTTCCGCTATTTTTGCAGGTCGATATTCTGTTGTGCATCACTGCATATTTCCGTGACATGGTGAATGCCCACGGTCGATGGAGCCGGTGAGGTTGTCTGGTCCAAATACAGCATCAAAGTATAGGCACGATGTCCAGAAAAGGCTGGTCGCGCATGGACTTCATTTGGCGTAAAAGCTCCTCAATGTCTTCATCGGTGTGTGTGGCCATCAGACTGATGCGCAGACGAGCCGTGTTTGGCGGTACGGTGGGGGGGCGAATGGCGGGAACAAAAATACCATTGGATTTGAGCCATTCGGCGGCGGCCAGGGCGGTTTGCGATTTCCCCAGCAAAACCGGAATAATGGGTGTGCAGGATTGTCCGCAGTTGTAGCCCATGGCCTGCAAGGCCGCCTTTACCCTGGCGGCGGATTCCAGCACACGCACTTGTCTTTCGGGTTCCCGCTGAATGATTTCCAAAGCGACCAGAGCCGCGGCGCTGCAGGCGGCGGGCAGGGCAGTGGAATAAATGAAGCCACGGGCTTTTTGTACCAGAGTTTCCACCATGGGGGCGGATCCCGCCACGAATCCGCCCACACAGCCGAAGGCTTTGGAAAGTGTTCCAACGGTAACGGCAATGTTCGGCTCAACGTGTTGCAGGGACGCCAGGCCCCGTGCGTTTGGCCCCAGGACGCCGGTGGCATGGGCTTCATCAATAATGGCAAGGGCATTCGTCTGTTCGGCCATGGAACATAATTCGGGTAGATTGGCAATATCGCCATCCATGGAAAATACGGTATCGGTTACGAGAAATGTTTTTCCGGTTGGATGGCTATCCATTGAATTGCGATCTTCCGCGTTGTCATCTGCCCGAAGAGCGTCGGACAAACAACGTGATTCCTGGTGTTCCGACCTGCGCAACAGTGTCGCGGCACGGCGGTAATTCAGATGGGGGAAGACGCGATGGCGTGCGCCGCTGTAGCGGGCCGCATCCAGCAGACTGGCATGATTGAGCTTGTCGGAAATGATGGTATCGCGTGGCCCGGCAAGCGAGGTTAATACCGCCAGATTGGCCACATAGCCACTGGAAAATACCAGGGCGGACTGCGTGCCCTTGAATGTGGCCAGAGCGGATTCCAAGGCATGATGCGCTTCCATGGACCCGGCCACCAGACGCGATGCACCAGAGCCAAATCCGTAGCGGCCAATGGCGGTGCGTGCGGCTTCAATCACGCGCGGATCCGCCGCCAGACCGAGGTAATTGTTGGTGCAGAACTGAAGACAGTCATGGGAATCAATGTTCATGCGTGGGCCTTGCGCGCCCCGTACCACCGGCGTGCGCCGCCAGAGATGATCGCGCTTGCGCGCTGCTATATCTTCAGATAACGCGGTTAGCCATGCTCTTACCGCGGGCGGAGTGTTTGCGGATGGTTCATCGGGTGGTTGTGCCATAATGCGTTATTTTAACAGAAACCATTCCGGTGGATGCTTTGGTCCCGATTTGGATTGGTGTGGCGGACGACCCCCGGCCAGACTTGCGTGAAGCGGATGCCGCATATTTATGAATTTTGCGTTAATATCATGTCTGGTGTGTAAACTGCGGTTACCTGTGGGCGTGGCGGCGGTAAACAATTCAGATTCAGATAAAGTGAGAGTCGAATGGCGATGCGAAACAAAAAGATTGAAACCCCGGTGGCCAAGCCGGATGAAAAGCCGATGGACGGAAAGGAATTGATTTCCACGGACCCGTGGCTGGAGCCGTTTGCCGATCAACTGGTGCATCGTCATGAAGCATTTTTAAGAGTCAAAAAGCGGCTGGACGATGCAGGCGGTCTGCTTGGCCCGGTCAGCACCGGTTACAAGGTGTTTGGGTTCAATCGAGGTACGGACGCGGGCAAGCCGGGAGTCTGGTATCGGGAGTGGGCTCCCGGGGCAACAGCGGTAAGCCTGATTGGCGATTTCAATGGCTGGGATCGGCAGGCCAATCCGCTGGCACGCGATAAATACGGCGTATGGAGCATTTTCCTGCCGGATCATCAGTTTGCGGGACGACTGGTTCACGGGAGTCTGCTCAAGGTGCATGTGGTTTCAGGCCTTGGCGGCATGGATCGGATACCGGCTTATATTCGCCGCGTGGTCCAGCGTCCCGGGTCGCCGGAATTTGTGGGGCAGTATTGGCATCCTGAAAATCCATATACATTTGTAAATTCATTGCCAGCGTTGGATAATCGCAGGGGTGGATTGCGCATTTATGAAGCCCATGTGGGCATGGCGCGTGAGCAGGGAGGAGTGGGGACTTTCGCCGAGTTTACCCGCGATATTCTGCCCCGTGTGCGCGATCTGCATTACAACGCCATACAGCTTATGGCGATTATGGAACATCCCTATTATGGTTCATTTGGCTATCACGTAAGTAATTTTTACGCGGTCTCATCACGTTTCGGCACTCCGGAGGAACTGAAGGAACTTATTGACGCCGCCCATGGCATGGGTATAAGCGTGCTGCTGGATGTGGTTCACAGCCACGCGGTGAAAAACATGCAGGAGGGGCTGAATCGGTTCGATGGGACCGACCATCAATATTTCCACGCCGGCCCGCGTGGCGAACATGTGGCGTGGGATTCGCTTTGTTTTGATTACAGCGTCTTTGAAGTGCAGCGGTTTTTGCTTGGCAACCTGCGCTTCTGGCTGGAGGAATTCCGCTTTGACGGATTCCGTTTTGACGGCGTTACCAGCATGTTGTATCTGGATCATGGACTGGGCGCGAAATTTACCAGCTATGAGAGTTACTTTGGCCCGAATGTTGATGAGGATGCCGTGATTTATCTGCGGCTGTCCAATGAACTGGTGCACCATATAAGGCCCGACGCAATCACCATTGCGGAGGATGTTTCGGGCATGCCCGGCATGGCCGTGCCGGTGTCGCGCGGCGGAATGGGATTTGATTACCGCCTGGCGATGGGTGTGCCGGACTATTGGATCAAACTCCTGAAAGAACAGCGCGACGAGGAGTGGAATATTGGGGCCATTTATCACACCCTTATGAACCGCCGCCATGGTGAAAAACATATCGGCTACGCGGAAAGCCACGATCAGGCGATGGTGGGTGACAAGACGCTGGCTTTCTGGCTTATGGATCAGGAAATGTACACCCAGATGAGCAAATTCACGCACAGCATTGTGATAGATCGCGGCATAGCCCTGCATAAAATGATCAGGCTTATTACTTTCTCCCTCGCGGGCGAAGGGTATTTGAATTTTATGGGCAATGAATTCGGCCATCCGGAATGGATAGATTTTCCGCGTCCGGGAAATAACTATTCCGACCATTATGCCCGCCGCCAATGGTCCCTGGCGGATCGGGATGACCTTCGTTATGGCGGAATGCGCGCATTTGATCTGGCGATACAGATGCTTGACGAGCGGTTCAATCTGCTGATGGACCGGTTTATTGAGCAACTTCTGGTTCATGAAGACACGCGGCAGTTGGCGTATCGCCGTGGGCCGCTGGTCTTTATTTTTAACTTTCATCCCACAGAAAGCTATACGGAATTGCGTATTCCCGTGCCGGATTCCACGGATTATCGCGTGGTGCTGGATACAGATGCGCCGGAATTTGGCGGATTTGGCCGCCTGCGGGCCGGACAGGTTTATCCCCGGCAGAAAGTGGGGATGTACGGACGGGACCAGAGTATACAAATTTATCTTCCATCCCGCAGTGCGCAAGTGCTTGCACCCGTCGGGTTTGAGGGGGTGTTCGGGGAGTCGCCGGCCATCGCCCGGTAACACCCACAGGTGACATGACTGAACCTCATGCTATGATGCTATTATGATGGAAGTTATGGAGTTTCAGGACGCTTTTTAAGATGAACGAAAAAACACGCAATACGATCGTGGGCATCACCATTCTGGTGGCCGGTGGCCTGGTTACCTGGGGAGCGTTCCTGCTGGACCGTCTGCCGGCAATTGGTCCCGACGCACCTTACGTTGTTACCGTGAATTCGCCCAGTGCCGACGGTCTGGTTTACGGCGATGTTGTAAGCCTTAACGGGGTGAATGTTGGTTCGATCCGCAGCGTGGTGCTGGGCAGGAATATGCAGGGTGCGGTTATTGTTCTGGGAATTTCCCCGCAATACAAACTTCCCATTAATACCACGGTAAAAATTGGCAGCAAAGCCATTGGTTCGCCCTATGTGTCGCTTTTTGTGCCGCAGGGAGGCGAATTAAAATTTCTCCCCACCAACGGCACGGCGGTGCTGCAAGCCACGGTGGCCTCTGGGGGTATTATTCCGCATTCCGTAACCGCGGATTTTTCCGCTATTAAAACCCGGTTTGTTGCATTAAGCGGAAAGCTTGATCTGGTGGCCGACGATCTTCATTCGATGCTTCGCCCGGTTGTGCTCCCCAAGGGCCGGAAGGAGGGTCGCAGCGATATGCCCGCGGATATGAGTAACATCAGCGCGCTGATACAGCGGCTTAATACCACCGTTGAATCAGTGAATGTTTTGCTTGCCAACAAGCATCTGCAAAGTCAGGTTCGGACCATTGTCGCCAATGTTGCGGTTTCATCCACGGAACTCGCGGCGACACTCAAGCGGCTCAACTCCACCGTCACGCGGGTGAACAGTGTGCTGGATAAGGCGGGCACCACGGCGACGGATATTGACACTGCGGCCAAAACCGCGAATCAGAAGCTGCTGGATGTGAGCGTACAACTCACGCGGGTATTGGAAAATGTCAATTCAATCACCACCAGTATTGCACAAGGCCATGGTACGGCCGGACGTCTGGTGAAAGATCCGCGGCTTTACAATGCCCTGCTGGATATAACTCATCGACTTAAGAAAACCGTGGACAGCCTTCACTCGCTGGTCAAGCAGATCAAGGCTGAGGGATTTTCCGTGCATCTGGGGCTATAACGGCGGAGCCTTGGCGGAGCGGAATTTCCGCGCCGCATGGTGTGGTTCGAGCAGGATTAAGAAACCGGAGAATCCAGGTCGCGATGTCAGCATCTCCAACCATCCCCGGTCACGGACAGACCGACCGCGACGTGCTTGAGGCACGGGCCATCGCCTGGAACAGCCGACCACTGCTGCGCGCGGTGTATGAAGACTATTTCGCGCGGATGATAGACGCGTTGGCGAGTCGGATTACTGATCCGGCCCGGCCACATGGCCTTGTGCTGGAGGTTGGCGGCGGGGCGGGCCACTTCAAAGGGAGTTATCCCGGGGCAATTGTGACGGATCTGGTTCCGAGTTCGAGAATAGATATGGCGATTGATGCAATGCGCCTCCCGTTTCCGGATGAAAGCCTTGACAACATCGTATTGCACGACGTGCTGCATCATCTCCCTTTTCCGCTGGCGTTTTTGGCCGAGGCGGCGCGCGTACTGACCCCAGGTGGTCGCGTGGTCATGATAGAACCTTATATTTCCACGGTTTCCGGCATTTGTTATCGCCTGGCCCATCCGGAGCCGGTGAATATGAGCGCTCGCCTGTTTCCCGACCCGGCCCATGCCGACGCGGGCGATCCGATTGCGGTTCCAGGACAGGGGGCCTTCGCCAGCAATCAGGCCATTCCCACGCTTTTATTCTTCAAATATGTCGATAAGTTTGTGCAACGTTGCCCCCGGCTGGCGCTCGCGGAGCGAAGTGTCCATAGCATGGTTATGTATCCACTTTCCGGCGGATTTTCCAAACCTGTGCTGCTGCCCCGTTGCGCCATGCCCGCGGCGCGAAAGCTGGAAAATTGGATCGCCCCGCTGGCTCCGTGGCTGGGCTTCCGCATGTTGGTGGTGCTGGAAAAAGTCCGCTGATTCAACCGAAGTGTGGCCCTTTCGGGATACTCGGGAAGCTCAAGCCTGGCGGCATGGCTTGGGGGGTGCCTTCGTAGGAATACGGATCACCCGCTTTGGCACGGGATACGGGTTGACCCAAAGGCCATGTGCGGGACCGCACCCGCGACAGGATGCCGCCGAAAGTGTCTCACGTCCATAAAACTCTCATATCCGATGCCAGCGGAATATGCCTTGGAATGTTGTATAATTATGTGGGCAATTGTGTCCCGCTTTAATATGCAGCACGCTTTATTTTTCCCTAATCCCCAAACCTGTTAAAATTGTCTCCTTGGCGTGGCGGAATAATATCCGTTCCCGCCACTCCGCATTCGCACCCATGTGCGGCGGAAAATCCTTTGCACGGAGGCTGACCCATGGCGGCTACTATTTCCCCAGCCACAGTATCACCGCGGGATTCTTTTGTTCATCTGCATGGCCACTCCCACTATTCCCTGCTTGATGGCGGGGCAACCATTCCGGGCTTGTGTAAAAAAGCCGCCGAACTCGGCATGCCCGCCCTTGCCCTGACGGATCATGGCAATCTCTTCGGCCTTGTGGAATTTTATCAGGAAGCCAAAAAGGCGGGCATCAAGCCGCTGATTGGCTGCGAATTTTATGTCGCGCCCGGTTCCCGCTTTGACAAGGAAGCTCACGGCATAAGCGAGGCCGCCTATCACCTTGTGGTGCTTGCGAAAAATAACGCGGGCTATAAAAACATGCTTAAGCTCGCCAGCCTCGCCTACCTGGAAGGGTTTTACTACCGTCCGCGTGTTGATAAAGAAGCCCTGGCCCGCTACAGCGAAGGACTGGTGGTTATAAATGGACACTTCGGAACTGAAATTGCCGCGTGCCTGAGCCGTGGCGACATGCAGGCCGCCGTGGCCGTGGCCGGTCAATACAAGGAAATTTTTGGCGAGAGCTTTTTTGTTGAACTTCAGAATCATGATGACCCCGCCCAGATAGAGCAAATTCCCCAGCTTCTGGAAGTGGCCAGGCGATCCGGCTGCGAAGTGGTCGCCACCAACGACCATCATTACCTGCTGCAGGAAGATTACGACGCCCATGATGTGCTCTGCTGCATTTCCATGGGCAAGACGCTTTCCGATGAAAACCGCCTGCGCTATTCGCGTGAGCTGTATCTGAAAAGCCCGCGGGAAATGCGCCATATTTTCCGCGATATACCCCAGGCTTGCGACAACACCCTGAAAATCGCCGAGATGTGTGACCTCACCATCGACTTTTCCCGTCGCCACGCCCCGATCTATATTCCGCCCAAAGACCCCGCCACCGGCAATTCGCCCAGCGCCGATGATTACCTCCGCCAGCTATGCGAAGCCGGAGTTCTGGAACATTACGGCAGTTTCAATGATATTTTGCGGCAGCGTCTGGAACAGGAACTCAAGGTGATTGGCGACAAGGGCTTCTCCAGTTACTTCCTTATTGTCTGGGACTTCTGCAATTTTGCCCGCCGGAATGGCATTCCGGTCGGGGCCAGAGGATCCGGCGTGGGAACTCTCGTTGGCTATGCTTTGGGCCTGTGCAATGTGGATCCCATTCGCTACGACCTTCTGTTTGAGCGGTTCATGGACCCAAGCCGCTCGGAAATGCCCGATATCGATATTGACATCTGCCAGGAAGGCCGTGGCAGGGTAATTGAATATGTGCGGCAGAAATATGGCAATGTCTCCCAGATCATCACCTTTTCCACCCTGGCCGCCAAAGCCGCCATTAAGGATGTTGGCCGCGTCATGGGCATGCCTCTGCCCGAAGTGG
>JAJYPG010000019.1 GCA_021795535.1 Planctomycetota bacterium | reverse complement strand
CCAGCACTTGCTCACAATTGTGATAATGAGGCGGAACATGGCCGCGTTCCTGGTACACACTTTCGATAACCGCGCAGTTTTGTGCCTGAGCATGCGGACCAAGCAGTGACCGCACTGTGCCAAGCCGGGAGGTACGTTCGAACGATGAAATGATGTTCTCAACAGACATACAATGTCTCCTGCAAAAGAAGTGGGGCCGAATAGAATTTCCTAAAATCGCCCAACGTGACCCTTGCGGGCTTATTCCGGAACCTTCGGACGTTTTGATATGTGTCCGAATCCGCCGGATGGGCTTACTGATTTCTTCGGCAACCCATTAAGAAATTGATAAGGCTAAATCAGCAAAACATCGAAATAAAAATTATGGGTCGGAAAGCAGGGCGTTATTTTCCGGACCACGACGGCATTCTCCACTCTCATTTGACCGACTGACCCATAATATACCCTACGCGACTATTGATGGTACATTTGCTCTAACCAAGAATTCATCGCACTCCAGAAGGTCTCCAGACCTACGCTACAAAAGTGTTGTTACCATTATTTGTGAAACGGTTCAATCCTGTGCGCGTAGCGTATATTGCCACGGCATGGCCGGATGCAAGCCGAACGTTACGCTTCAAGAGTGAGGGCAAGTATCGCGCGGGCTATTTAACTCAACCGGCATTCTCTGCTAAACTATTCCGAAACGGGAAATTGTTCGCGTTGACGGAGACTTTTTTCATGCAGTATAGATTTATTCCTGGAACGGATTTGCGGGTTTCGGAACTTTCCTTCGGGAATTTTATTTTTGGCAGTTTCATGTGGGGAAAAACTGCCTCTGATGCGCCGGAGGGCATTCGTTTACAGAATGAAGCGTTTGATCTGGGCGTGAATTTCTTTGACACGGCCGACGCTTATGATAATGGCCGGGCGGAGCGCCTGATGATTGATACGCTGCATTATGCGGGGCGTGAGAACATTATTCTGTCCACGAAATTTGGCTACGATTTTTATTCAGATCCGGGAACTGAAGGGTCGCACAAGGAACGCCGCCAGGATTTTTCACCTAAATTCCTGCAAAAAGCGTTGGAGGAATCTCTGAAGCGGCTGGGCACGGATCGCATTGATTTATGGCAGGCGCATAATCTGAAACTCTGGCAAATGAACGATGACCTGGTAGACACGCTGGAAGCGTTGCGGCAGGCAGGCAAAATCCGGCAGTGGGGTGTGGCCCTTGGCCCGGCGATTGGCTGGCGTGAAGAAGGCGTTGTGGCACTGCGGCAATGGAAGGCCCGCACGGTGCAAACAGTGTTTAATATGCTGGAGCAGCACCCCGGACGTGAATTCTGCGAAATTGCCCGGGAGATGGGAACCGGCGGGATCATCTGCCGCGTGCCGCACAATTCGGGAATTTTACAGGACATCTACACGGAAGACAGCACGTTTACCGACCATCGAAAATATCGGGATCGCAACTGGCTGATCCATGGTCTTAAAAAAGTGGAAAAGCTGCGTCACATTCAAAAACGACACGCCTGCACCATGGGGCAGCTGGCCCTGAAATGGCTGCTTACGTGGCCGGCCTGTGTAAGTGTGCAGCCGAACATTACAACCAGCGCGGAACTGAAAGAATTCGCCGCCGCATGCGATGGCCGCCATCTTTCGCCGCAGGAAATGCTGGAAATTCAGAACCTGGTGGAAAGCGACTTCGGCATGGGCGCAGACGCCCATGCCTGCGATCTTAAGAGCAGTGTTGCGGTTTCCGGATCGACGCGCAGCGTTTATCAATATGGCGATCCGACACCGGCATTGCCCTTTAGCCTGGAGGCCAAACCGACAGAGGCGGCAAGTGCCGGCGCGGGGCATTAAGCCGCTGAAAACCGGATTTTAAGACACAGGAAAGACCGGGTTATGGACAGCGAAGAAAATCACGCGAAGCCAACCGAGTCAACTCAGGCCATCCGCGCTCCGGGCATGGCGCAACAGGGTTGGAACGCCATTGTGGAGGAACTGCGCAGTGTGGCGGCAAGCCTGCTGCGGCAAGCCCCACGGGTGGTAATCGCCATTGAGTGTAATGTCGGGGTGAATTCCGCGAAAATTTTAGATCACCTTCGGCAAGTCAATTGGCGCGGGATCGTCCTGGATTGCCGCGTTGTGTTCAAAATTCAAACAATCATCGACTCACTGATTGCCCCATGGATGCGGGATCATACACCGTTACAGCCATGCCCGCTTTCCATACATGAGTTTCTTGAAGCGGACCGGCTGGAGGCCTTCACAAAAAATATTGAGGCGGGCACGGGCTTGATTGTGGTGGTTGGCCCGGGAGCGTCATGTTGTTGCATGCCGGATATTCTGATTTATGCGGATACCGCAATTTTTGACGCAACCAGAACAACCGGGTTGCGGGATTACACCTTTTCCATCGCCAATTCGGATAGCGGGGCCAAACAGATTTTGCGGGTGGATATGCCGGTCTGCGATCGTCTGCGGCGGGATATCTGGAAGCATTTCGATTATTTTGTGGATGCGACCGATACTTTTCATCCCTTGCTCATTACCGGAAAGACGTTGCGCAATGCGCTGGCAACGGTGGCGTTACAGCCGATTTCGTTTTCGCCCCAGATTCATCAGCACTCCTGGAAGACCGGGCATGGGGTATGCGTTCCAGCCAATTTTGGTTATGTGACGTTGCCATGGGGTGACACGACACTGCGGCTTTCGATAGGGCATTTGTTTACCGCGGAGCCGGAAAAGATTCTGGGAAAGGCGCTGCACGCACTGGGCAAGACGGGTCTGCCCGTGGGGCATATTCTGATGCAGGTTGTGACGGAGACAATGGTTACAGGTGGCGGTTGGGACGCAAAAACTCCTGACGGCCCGGATTTTATTACGCGGCTGGAAATTCCAATCAACGGGCCTGCGGAGCGTCATACATACGATGGCTTGCAGGTCTTGGTCATGCGGCAAGGCGAGGCTTTGCTTGAACTCATTGATTTTTCAGATGATCGGATCATCCATCAGTCCGAAAAAAAAGCGGGCATTGGAGTTCACGCCGGGGAATTTGTTCTCATTCCCGCCGTGGTGGAGAGATGGCGGATAAGCCCCGCGGAGGAAACATCAGAGCCTCCAAAGGCATATGCGGTCTATTGGAATCTGGCAAGCGGAGCGGGAGCGGAATAAAGAGCGACAATCCCGACCAGCGTCGGAATTGTCACCCCACGACAGGCTTGGGCGTAATTTATGGCCCGCCCGGAGCATTGGGATAATAAAAATACCAGCCTGTCCAGACAGCATTCCAGGAATTGACCCAGCCAAGCGGGCCATTGGGTGGTTCGGTAACCGGCGGGGTCTGATTCTTTCCCAGTGGAGGAACGTGTGCTATTGCCCAATTGGCGGTGGTAAGGGCATTTACATTTTTACCCAGGTTCGGATCGTAATAGGTCGGGTTATTTACACCGTCCACATGTCCATCGGCATAGAGAAGGTTCTGAAATGCCGGTGATTGGGGATTGGTATAGTGCGGGAAATTGATTAAATAGAGATTCCCCTGCATGCCGCCACCTCCCCATACCACCGCATCAGCGGCAAGCAGACTGCTGGGCGAACCGGCGGTACCGGTGGCTGGCTGGTTTTCGTGATTACCCCAGACCGGCGAGATATTGTCATTAAAGCCGCTGCCCAGAACAATTCCATTCCCCAGACCACCGCCGCCATACTGCTGAAAGTTACCGGATTGGCGACTGGTAGCATCCGCAACGTACATATATGTGGTAGTGATAAAATCGCCCCATTGGAAAATTTTGTCACCAGCGTAAAGATCCTGCTGGTAGTTAATGCCCGGACAAATCATCCAAGGTGCCAGACGAACCGAACCGGTGGTCCAATCAGGCAATCCCTGGTAAACGCCCAATTCAGTGGGATCCCAGTCATCCACATAAGGAATGGTCATGCCATCTTCCGAGCTGGCCATCTGATCTCCCCAGACATCGGAGGTGGAAATATCGCCATCACCACCGTATTGCAGGAATGTGCTGTAGGGCGTGCCAAATCGGAGCCAGTCACTGCCATAATTTGCTTTGTTTTCCGTAACGCTGCTGTTGTTCAACGCCAGCGGCCAAAGCGTTGCGGTTTCACCGCACTGGAAAAAACCAATGCCATATTTGCTGCTGATACCCTGGTTCTGCTGTGCCAAATGGTTCAGAATACTCTGGGCGTAACTGGTGTTGGACGATTCTCCGAACCCGTAGGTGGCGGGAAAGTCGCCGTTATGATTACGCGCAAAAAGAAGTGCCACCTGTCCCCAGGTATGAAGATTGGCTGCGGAAGATATTTCATTGGCCAAAACACGGGCCTTGCGTAATGATGGAAGAAGAATCGCAATAAGCAGCGCGATAAGGGTGATGACCATCATGATTTCCACCACGGTGAAAGCTCGTGATCGACGATTCATGGTATGCCCCTTGGGTTAGGACACCGTCCATCCGCACCTGAAACACGGCGAGTCCCCGCCAGCGCGGATGCTCTTGCAAGTGGATTCCAACCGCACGCATTCCCCCTGATATTCAATTCGTCCGGACAGAACCTTTCACATCATGGATAACTCGAAACGGACACTAAAATTAAAATATTTTTTTATACGGACGCTAACTATTGGAACTTGATGCCTTCGCTGCGGACGATAACACAATCACCCCGATTTATTGGCCGCAGACAAGTTTTAAAATGCGGCCATTTCGTGAAAGAAATGGCTGAGCAGGTTGACAATGTATAAAATTGGTATACAATTAAACTAATGTGTGCGAACTTGAACATACCATCCATTCAGTCCCGCCTCAAGGTGGTCTATTCACCTGCGGAATTGCCCCGCCAGAATTGGCTGCAAATTGCCCGTGTCTATTGGCGCATGGCGCGGCTTATGGGAGCGACGTTGCGCCAACGGAATGTCACCTTGGCACAATTCGAAATTTTGGCCATTCTGGATGCCGGCGAGGGAATTTCCCAACAAGAGCTTGCCGAACATATGCTGGTAACCAAGGGAAATGTCTGCACCGTGCTTACCCGCATGGAAGAAGCGGGGTTGATCAGGCGGAAACCCGATCTGCGCGACGGGCGGGCGAAAAATCTGTTTCTTACCAACACCGGAAGAAGCCTTTTTGCACAACTTGGCCCACTGGTAGACCGATCCATTCAAGATGTTTTTGGCAACCTGTCTGCGACCAATCAACAGGGGCTTCAGGAATCGCTTGATCAACTTGAAAGAGGGCTTATGGAAAAAGGGTATACCACGGCGGGATTAAATCCGGAAACCGAAATTTAGATATAGTTCGTTTGTTATGTATCATTACTTAAGGAGTTCAATCATGTCCGTTAAAGTTCAGGTTGTTTTTTACAGCATGTATGGGCACATCCACACCATGGCCGAGGCCGTGGCCGCCGGTGCCCGCGAAGTTCCCGGCGCCGATGTCCAGCTTTTTCAGGTGCCCGAAATTATGACACCCGAAGCGCTGGAAAAAGCCGGAGCGACCGGGGCACGCCAGGCTTTTGCCCACATTCCAGTGATCAAGCCGGAGCAATTGCCCCAGGCCGATGCGATTATTTTTGGCACTCCGACCCGTTTTGGCAATATGGCCGCACAAATGCGCAATTTTCTGGATCAAACCGGACAATTGTGGTTTCACGGCAAACTTGTTGGCAAAGTGGGCAGCGTTTTCGCCAGTACCGCGAGTCAGCATGGCGGTCAGGAAACCACCATCACCAGCTTTCATACAACTTTGCTGCATCATGGAATGGTGATTGTCGGCGTCCCCTATTCCGAACAACGGCTGCTAGCCATTGGCGAAATGTCCGGTGGGACGCCTTACGGCGCAACAACCATCACGGGCGGTGATGGCAAACGCATGCCCAGTGAAAATGAATTGGCCATTGCACGCTTTCAGGGAAAGCATGTGGCACAAATTGCCGCGAAGCTCGTTACAAATAAATGAGGCCTCTTGACCTGCAATTGGATTACGTTTATTGTTAATGGGCTATACATTCGCCGAGAAGGCCTTGGAAGATTGTTTTCTTCCGCAGGTACGACGGCTTTGAGAGTGACCAGGCACTTTTCCGCCAAATGCAAAATAGCGGGAAGAGGTGTGAACATGCCGCTTGGGATGGGACATTTTCCCGCGGCAGGCGATTCTGGTTAACGTGTTAAGGAGTATTCATGTCCCGTTATCTTGGACCAAAAGTCCGCCTTTCCCGTCGTTTGGGCGTCGCCATTGCCGATCTGCCCAAACATAACAAATCGGAATTTGTCGCCCCCGGCATGCACGGCTTTCGCGCCAAGCGTTTGTCGGAATATGGCATTCGTCTGCGTGAAAAGCAGCGTTTGAAGGCCCATTACAGCGTGTTGGAAAAGCCTTTCCGCCGCTACATGGCCACAGCCAAACAAGCCAAGGGCAATACCGCGGTAACACTGCAGCAGTTGCTGGAATGCCGCCTGGACAACGTGGTGCGCCGACTGGGCGTCGTGCGGTCCATTTGGGCCGCCCGGCAGATGGTTGCACATGGGCAGGTCCGCGTGAATGGCAAAAAGGTGGATGTTGCCAGTTTTCAGGTAATACCCGGCATGGTCATTACATTCCGGGAAAAATTTCACAAAATTATGCGGGAAAACATGGAAGGTCTGGCCGGGCATCAGTTGCCGGCCTGGCTGGAATTCAATCCCGCACAGATGGAAGCCAAAGTACTGGTACTGCCGAATCCCGAACAAATTCCGTTCCAGATTAATGCCAATTTGATCATTGAATTTTATCGGTAAGCTGATCGGAATTGCCAATTTCCCCCGGCCAATCAAACGGCGTTCAGCGTGGCTGGACGCCGTTTTTTTTACTCTACGCCAACCCCCAGGCAACAAGCAACGGCTTCAGGCGTTTTTACCTGAGGCAGACCTGCCTAACGCGGTCAAAAAGAGGCCAAGGGAGTTAAATCGGGCCTGGTCCCAAGGTGACCGGGCTGGAACGGAAACGGACCCAAAGCGAGATTGTGTGAAGCGAACACTGATACTCATCCTGAAATTCGTGGTCATGGTGGCCATTCTTGGCTTCGTTTTTTTCAAGCTCCACCATGCCTGGGAAAAGGTAGGTTCTTATTCTGTCCATCTGGACTGGCGGTTCCTGCTGCTTATTCCACTCTGTTTTCTGGGAATTATGACCACCAACGCCCTTACCTGGCTGTGGCTGGCGCGGCGTATGGGGGACCGCAGCAACACCGTTCCGCTTTTAGGGGCGTATGTCTACAGCCAGTTGGGAAAATATGCTCCAGGCAAGGTTTTTCTTGTAATTATTCGTCTGGGACGAACACACCGCGCGGGCATGACACGCGAAGTTTGTCTTCTTTCCACACTCCTGGAAAATGCCATGTACACACTTTCCGGCGGGCTGGTTGGCGCGCTGACGCTTCTGGTGGCCGCCCGCGATCATCCATTCTATATCGCCTGCTGTTTGGTCCTTATTACACTGCTGTTGTGTTTTTTTCATCCGCGCATCTTTTTTCCCGTCATCAATCTGGCCTTAAAATCCATGAAGCGCGGCCCGATTCCCCTGAACCGCAGGTTCGCCCTTCGCGATATGATTGGCGCGGTTATTCGCTTTATGCCCTGTTGGATTTTTGGCGGCATCGCACTCTGGGCTTCGGTGCGTGCCCTGCATCCGATCGCCTTTCTGGAAATTGTTAAACTCACCGGAGTTTTTGCGCTTTCGGTGAGTCTGGGAATGTTCAGCCTGCTGCCCAGCGGCCTTGGCGTGCGCGATGGCGTGCAAATGCTTTTTCTTGGCCCATTGCTGGGAATACCGCAGCTTGTGGTGGTGGCTGTGGCCATTTTGCGCGTCGTGCAGATAATTGTTGAGCTTTCCCTGGCAGGCATCGGCGGAATTGTTAATTCGCGCACCACCTTGCCATCTGAACCCCAGCCACAAACAACCGAGTCTCCTGTTCCGCAGCCACCGGCACACCCCACGCACTGATTGGGCAAACAGCCAGCGCAATCCAGCCCGATGTGTATCCCTGAGGGGGCGTAAACTTTCCACGTATTTGCGCTACGGCAGATCCGTTGCTGGCCAATGGCGGTCCACAAAAACTCTCACGTCTTCTTGCCGGAAAATCGGGAGTTGCGGTTTGACGAAATAGCATCTCAGGTTTACCATCAAAACATCTCGTACGGGTTTAACAGCTTTCAAACTTCCAGGGTTTCGGCAATGGCGCTTTACGCGATGGAAACACCAAGTTTTTACCGACGGCTGGCCGCCTGGTTCATAGACGTCGTCCTGCTTTTTTCCATTGTCCAGATTCTTAACTGGTGGAGCTTCAATGTCACAATTCTAACTCCCAAGAGGATGCTGATCCTGCCACTGGAACCCGGTTACCGGAATTTCATACTCGCATGCCTATGGGTGCAGATATGTTACTTCGGATTGTTCCACGGCCTGATGGGACGCACACCCGGTAAAACCCTTTTATGTCTTAGGGTCGTGGATATATCCGGCTCCGGACCGTCACAGGGGCAGATATTTCTGCGCAGCATACTGTTTCCCGGATTATTTTTTTTCCCTCTGCTGGTTGGCCCCTATATCATTGGCGTTGTTAATGACTGGGTTATAGCCGTCACACTTGTTCTATTATATCTATGGCAGCTTCTTGATTTTATTATGACGCCGTTCGACTTTCGCGCACAACGATCATTGCATGATCTTGTCGCGAGCACTCGCGTGGTAATGGATTAGACTTATGGATTCAGAAATTTGTACGGCGTGCGGGCGGCAAATTCCCTTTAATGCCTCGGCCATGGTTCGCAATGGACGGGTGATCTGCCCTAATTGCGCCATGCTTGAAGCTGCGCAAACATCAACATCCAAAGGACCGCGCCAAGTCGCTCCGAAAATCAGGCAGGCTCCCGTTTCCGTCTCGTCGCGAACTTTTGCACGGTCCACCGCAAGTCCATCTTACCGGGCACCGGCTGACCTGCTTGGCCTGTTCTGGGTGGGCCTGTATCTGACCGGACTCGTCGCGGCTTTTGTGCAATTCAATCAAATTTCCATTCATGGTGGACAAAATAATTTTCCGATCGGTCAAGGCTCCATTGTTCAAAGGACGGCACCGGGCGGCGGTGCGTCCGCGGGGCCATGTCAGGTAAGCATTCGCCATTGTGTTTTAGACTCCCTGGTGCTTGCCAGCAACGTTCGGCAAGAGCGGATTCTGGTGTTTGTCAGAATTCACAATACATCGGAATCCCGCGCTGTTCCGTATTCCAGTTGGCGTATTACAGGCAGCAAATATGGATTCAATAAATCGGCAATCAGCGGTGAATCATTGAAGACCCGGCTGCGAAATCTAATCTTCTTCGGAAACCAGAATTCAGGAAATCATCTCGACGCAGGCACGCGGTTTGGCATCGCGAACACTTCCATTCCCGGATTTGAATGGCAAAATTGCCATATTCCACCGCACGGAACCATTTATGACGTACTGCAATTCACTACGAATACACCCAGGATTGGCCGCATGCCGTTGTTGTTATCCAAAAAAAATCTCGGCATATCAGGCAATATTTTGTTCAGAATTAAACCCACTATACAAATTGGAATAACACCATTTCAATATGCGCTGCGCAATCAATCGGTTATTGGCGGAGCCAATCTGCCTGGTTTTCCCGGTCTTCCAGGTTCATTTCCGCCGCGTCCACCACAAATTGTAAAACGAGTGATAATTCCTAATCTGAATCAGCCAAGCCGCCCCGTCCCCGTGTTGCCGCCGGGAAACACGGCACAGCCTCTCGACCCACTTCTTCTTCCGACAATAATGTTCAATTCCGGAAAATCTAATTCTGCGAATCACGTCAATCCATTACCGGCCACATCGGTAAGAATATGGAACGCGCGGGTCGACGCTCCACTGGTGCCGCTGGGCATTAACCTGCGCGGCCACGTCGTTATTCCTTTTAATATCCAGCCGTTTTATTCCTCGCCGCAGGGCGCGTTTCTGGGTGGCCAAACCTGGTTTTCTGGACGATTCCTGCACTTTTACGCCATCAACCTGCGTACCGCATCTTTTCACCTGGTTATATCCACGCCAGCGGCAACGGTCCTGAAAGCCGTCATCAGTCCGGATGGCCATTACATCGCGGCCGTGGACATACCTTTTAATTCGCCCCCAGAGGCCCACAGCTTCCCGGGTCAACCAGACAGGTCCTGACGCTC
>JAJYPG010000018.1 GCA_021795535.1 Planctomycetota bacterium | reverse complement strand
GCCGGATTGATGCTCTTGTTTCCACCACCGTTATTGAGGTTGGTGTGGATGTGCCCAATGCCTCGCTTATGATTATTGAACATGCCGATCATTTCGGCCTGGCACAGTTGCATCAACTGCGTGGACGCATCGGGCGGGGTAGCCATCAGGCCTGGTGCATTCTGATTTCTGATCAGCAGACCGATGAATCCGCCCGGCGAATGGCCGCCATGGTGCGCCACACCAGCGGCTTTAAAATAGCCGAGGAAGACCTCAAACTTCGCGGCATGGGCGAACTGATCGGCACGCGGCAAAGTGGCCATGGCGACCTTACCTTCACCGATCTTCTGTTTGACCCCACTCTCCTGCCGACCGCACGCACCGATGCGCTGCAAACGGTAAAACAGGACCCCCATTTAATTGATCCAACCCACGCCCGGCTGCGCCGCGAAGTAATTGCCCGCTTCGGAACCACCATCTCCCTGGCGGACGTGGGCTAACCCGCCCCTCGTCTTTTATCTGATATACCTAAGCTTCAGGATTTACTCGCCTATCCATTTTGTTACACGTTTGAGGTCTGCTAATTTTTCTGACAACGGCCAAAGTGCGCGCATTGAGACCTAAGATCAACGCCGAAAAAATGCCGGGAACGGCGAAAGGCGGTTGAGGACAGCCGCGCTCCCAGAGGCCCGGAAAAAGTGTCAAGCCCCACGTTTGTCTCACGCTCAAATTTAGTTCCGACCGCTCTTGATTCGGTTACAATCAGCAGGCATGAAGTTTCATCTTCCGAAAACATTTTCCCCAGCCCTATTGTCGCCCCGTCCCGCTGAATGGCCTGGGCGGGAATTGCTCGAACTGGTGCGGCAATGTCGTCTGCGTGGACAAGGACTTCAAACCCTCTGGACAGGCGGCAAACGCCCCACCGGATTGCAAATCTCCGGGCTGGAGATTGCGGATTTTCGTCCCTATTCACAAGGCGATGATGTTCGTTTCATAGATCAATCGGCCCTGGCACGATTGGATCAGTTGGTCATTCGCCTGTTTCATGACCGCCGGGCGCTTCCGGTGACCATTCTGTTGGACACCTCGCAAAGCATGAATTTTGGCCAACCGGACAAATTTTCCATGGCCCGCGATCTGGCGCTGGTTGCCGGAATCATGGCGCTGGAACATCATGATTCGCTGCGTATGGTCCTCACCTGCAATAACACACGGGAATCCGCAATCTACACGCGAAACTTCAATCGCCCGCAAGCCGCCACAGATTTAATTCAATTGCTGCGCAAGGCATCACCAACAGGCCGTGGCAATATCGCCCACATCATTGAACAATGCGCCGCCCAGGCCCCCGCACGGGGGCTTTTCGTGATTATCAGCGATTTTCTGCCACCCGGAGATATCTCCGTATCGCTCCGTCTGCTTGCCACAGGCAAACAAAGCGTAACCTGCCTGCACATTCTTTCGCCGCAGGAAATTCATCCCGGCTCCGCACCGGGGCCGGAACTTCTGGATATGGAAACTCAAACAATTCGTGGCATTGCCACAGACGCCGGTGCCGTGGAAAGATACCATCAAAATATGATCAAATGGCTTAAAAACACTGAAAAACAAATGCAATCGCACGGTGCGCAGTGGTTGCTCTGCGACACATCACAAACCGCAAGTAAACTTCTGCGCATGTGGGGAAAGCAATTGGGATTGGTGCACACCTGACAAGACGACAAATTTATTTTAAAAAACTTTTGTTTTTTTTAAAATTTAATGTTGTGGACTCATTGACAATGCCGATAATAATGGCAAGGTCTTACTATCCATGAAAGGAGGTGATAGCATGGCCGCGAAGAAAAAAGCTTCCAGCTCCAAGAGTGCCAAGAGCACGAAGAAGTCTGCGAAGAAAAGCACCAAGAAGTCCGCTTCCAAGCGTTGACCTTTTGGCGTATGGCGTGAAACCCATCGTAAGGTTGTCGCGCCGCATCGCCGGTAAATGTTTCGCTCAACCTTGTATTGCGGTGTTTGTTTGTATACACCAATATGAGTCGCGAATAACGGCGAACACAAAATTGGAAAAGCCTGTCCGGAAAATCCGACAGGCTTTTCTTTTGGGGTTGGCGGGGCATTGGATCGGGTGAATAGTTCATTTCACATATTATCTCACATCGAGTATCCGAAAGAACAACCGCTTCATAATGGCTTTGAACGGAGCGGGTGGGATATTACCAATTCTTGAACAAGACGTTTCTGTCGTAGTCAATTTACCTGTTTCGTCAGGGTCAAGTGGTCAAAATGTCCGGGGTGTCCTGTGGTTTGGAATTATTTTTAATTTTTTTTAATAAATGCAACCCTTTATGTGGCATACAGTTACACTCTTTATTTAGAAGATTTGCCGCTTTTATCCGACCCGGCATGAAAATTGTACTGTATTAAACAATGTAAGGCGGGACAGATGTTCGCCAACCACCGACAGGAGACAAGTTATGAATGTGGCCACGATAGACCTGAAAGACCAGAAGTTAGCCCCTTATTTTGCTCCCAGTAGCCAGAAACATCGGGCGGCCTTGGCTGTGCTGACACCAACACAGCGGGAATTGTCCACGGAAGCCTTAAGCGTTTCTTTGGACTATATGCCCAATCCACTTTTCAACAAGACTCACGCACAGCGTGAGTTATTTGATGAGGGAATGGATATTACCCCAGCGGGCACGGGCTGGTATCACCCAATGACGGATGATGTCCTCTCATCTTCGGCACCAACTTCCGCAATCCTGAAAACCAACGAGGAAAGACATTTGTTCCTTCGCTATAACTATGCTCGAATGCGAACAGGAATCCTGGCGGCGGCGTTTAAGGAAAAGCCGAGCAGGAAAATTGCAGCGGACATGGCCTTCTGGTATGGCCGAGTACGTGATACACGTGAACTGATTACCAATGCAAATCTGGCACTTGTTTTGGCCATGGCCAAGCGGACCCGGATGACTGATGTGGACTTTGGCGATTTAATTTCCGAAGGAAATATGGCGTTGCTGCGGGCGGTGGAAAAATTTGATGCGGCTCGCGGTTTTAAGTTCAGCACCTATGCCTGCCGGGCTATTCTAAAAGCCTTCAGCCGCATTGCGGTGAAAAGCACGCGATACCACAACATGTTTCCGATGGAATTTGACCCATCAATGGAAAAATCCAACGATATGGACACCCGTCGCGATGGCGTTGCCAAAGATGCGGTGGAGGAGTTGCAGCGGATTATTAGAGTAAATAGAGCCAACCTGACCGACGTGGAACGCCGGGTGATTGAGGCCCGTTTTGCCATCAATCGGTCCCAGGAGACCTCCTCCATGACACTGGAGGAAGTGGGCCAGGTCATTGGCGTGACCAAAGAGCGTGTGCGGCAGATTCAGAACCGTGCATTGGAAAAGTTGCGTGCGACGTTGAACAGTGAAGTTCTTGTTTAGACGACAGGAATGTGGTGGATTTTTAAGTTGAGTACGACCGGCAGTGTGGCCGGTAGTTGTACTGGCCCAGGCGTATTCGGTGCAGCGCCTGGGCCAACTTTTTTAGGGGGAGGATGGCTCGAGACGCAACACCATTGGAATACAACAACGGATTGTTGATGGTTCCCATTATTTACATCAACTTTTTAAATTGCGGATTTTCGCTTCCGCAAACGTAGAGCAACCAAACCAACCGCACCCGTGGCAACCAAGGGCAGCGTTGCGGGGATCGGTAATGGACCCCCAGTTGGGATGGGGGTTGGCGTGTTCGGGGAGTAATCATTCACATAAATATCCGGACCAGTTCCGAAATAAACCTTGACATATCCCGTCACGGCGGTGGTGCTTAACATGGTCGCGTCAGACGATGCGTCCAATGTAAAGGTGACACCATTAGCCCCATTCGTACCCGTGCCGAACAGTGAGGGTTCATGGGAAGAAATACTCCCGTTGGGATTATTGCCGATGGTGTCAACAACCAGATCGGTGGGGGAACCTTTCGTGTAGTCTTGACCGGCAGCAAGTCCAGGGATTATTTTTGGATTGCCGAGTGCAAAAACGCCAGCAGTTGATGAGCCAATATTCCAAGGATCATATAGAGCACTGTTGACCAACTCGGCGGTTGATGCGTCTGTCGGAATTGTGGTATTCGCCGATGTGGTACCCTCATAACCAACCAAGGCGTTTGGATCAATTGATAATGATCCGCTGAAATTCGCCAGTGAAAATGAAAGACCGGAAATCGCTTGCCCTATGTTATTGACCGAATTGGTGGTGTTCTGGATGTTAACGGTTATCTGGTTTTGATAAGGATCGAAGGCAAAGGTGATGGTCGAAGCATAGCTTCCTGAACTGCCCGACGGATAATAACCGGTGAATGTCTGTGCCCCCACCGGCACCGCAGTTCCCAGCAATCCCAAGACCGTAAAGCCAACTGCGTACTTTGTTATGTTCTTGCCCATTTTCGTGCTCCTAAAAAAAAGAGGAAAATCTTTATTTGCGGTCTTCAGCACTTAACCAAAGAGGAGGAAGCAGCATTCAATAAATGGAGGAACCGGAATCACAAAATCCCGATTTTTTCGTAATGCGTCAACCGCAAAACAAAGCCATCCCTCACAATAAATAATAAGCCAGATTCAATTATGGCCGCCGGATATTAACGAAATTTCCGGAAACCAATGCACAGATACCCATCCGTACACCGGCAACAGTCGCCTCCATGTGGAAAAGTATAGTCCATGCGAGCCAAAAGGCAAATTATTTTTGAAAAATTTTCAGCTATCAGTCGCCGCTTTAGAACGGCAGCAATATTTTAGTCCTATAAAATATGACGCTTCAATCAAAATTCGCTTTATTTCTTATGCCAAACCATCTGTCAGCATTTTATAAAACGCCTTCATTCGGCTCGCAATGTCCGCCTTGTCTGCTTTCTGCAAACCTGCCAACGAAAAGGCCTGAATGGTAAAGCTGGCCATAACCGTACCGGCCACCACCGCCTGCTTGAATGTTTGTGGGTTCAGTTTGCCGCTTGCCGCCAGATAGCCCAGCAGACCACCGGCGAAGCTGTCGCCCGCACCGGTCGGATCCACCACTTTTTCCGTGGGAAAGGCCGGCATGGCAAAAAGGGTATTTCCCCACGCGGCCAGGCAGCCATGCTCACCTTTTTTCAGCACCACCATACGCGGGCCGGATGGTTTTAACATCCGCCGAATCTTATTCAGTGCCGTTACCAGATTCACTTCACCGGTAATCAGTCGGGATTCCAGGTCGTTGAGTACCAGGCCGTCAATCTGTTTGAGACTTTTTTGAAACTCAGCGGTATAGCTTTTGATCCACAAATCGCGTGTGTCCGAAACCACCAGTCGCGGCTTTTTAATCTGGGAAAGAAGCTCCATTTGAAGCGCTGGATGCGTGGCGGCCAGGAACACAATTTTGGAATCCACAAAAAAAGGTGGAACGATGGGTGTTTTTTCTGCCAGAACATTTAATTCCACCCCCGTGGTGGTTGCCTCATTCATGGTCGTATCGTAGCGACCTGCCCATCGGAATGTTTTGCTTCCCGCCCGACGTTCCAGGCCACCGGTATCTATGTTGGGATGGTCAAACGCACGGTTCATGCGTTTGGGAAAATCCTCACCCACCACCGCCACCAGCCGAACCTTGCCGAAGGCCGCCGCAGACCAACTGAAATAAACGGCCGACCCGCCAATAACATCGCTGACGGAACCATGTGGTGTGGTGACAGTATCAATTCCAATCGAACCGGTAACAAGCAGGGACATGGCATTCCTTGTATTTCTGGTGTTTCTAATATTTTACGCTTCCAAACCGCCGGGCCGACTCTCGGCCACCCATAAGCGATACGGTAACTCAGTCAATAATTTACACTAATTTCTGATATTCCGCCGCTAACCGATCAAAATAAATCAGAACATCGGCCAGACTGGATCGCTTATTCCTCCGCAACCACAATTCCGGATAGGTCTTCCGCAACTTTCTCAGATCGGAAAGAAGACGACCTGCGAGAAATTTGCTTTGTGGACGATTAATCTGTGCGTGGCCGACCATGAAGCGAAACTTGGTTCGCTCCAGCGCGTGAAGAATAATTTTCGCAGTGAAAAGCAACTCGTTCAGCGCGACGGAATCGCCCAGCCGGTCGTTTTTCCCCGCACCGTTTTTTCGTTGTGCCAGCATATTTTCCAGCGTGCGGATGTGCCCGCTCACATGCCTCGCCTCTACCATTAAAACCTCTGATCGCGTCATTTTCAGATACTTTGTTTCACCCCATGGTTCGCGAAACAATTGCCAGTCCATTGAACTGTTGGGCAGCGGACGTTTGGCTATTCGCTTGTAGACATTCCCCAATTCCGCCGCGATGTCCACCCATTGGCCGCGGGAATCCAGTGGCAACACTTTACCCAGATTTTTACAGAATTCCGCATCCGCCTTCTGTTTGCTGTTCCACGCGACCGCCGCGCCATAAGCCATGGGCAGCAGGCTGACCGCCCAGAGTTGCTGGTGGCCATGGTCCCCCCAGTCGGTGACCAGCAACCCATAGGCACCACAACGCACACCGGCCAGGGCGGCACGTCGGATATTTTTCAGCGCGTTATCGGTTCGCCCTCCAAAGGATTGCCAGGTGGAGGTCCCGGGGCAAAGATAAAATTTTCGTCCGTTTTTGGCGAAAAGGTCTCCATGGGACGCGAAGGGAAGTTTGGCGGAATAACCCCATTCCAGCAAAACCGCTTCACGCGGTAATTCCGGAAGCAATTCAGGATGATTGAAAATAATATCGCCCCAAAGTTGAATGGTTTTCCTCTGTTCCGTCGCCAATTTGGCACAGTAATTGACCCAGTCAACATACAGGCGGCCAATACGCGCATTTTCCGCAACGGGCCCCGTCTTCTCCGCGAGCTTTGGCTTTGATCGGCCCAGGCCCAAATCCCACGATTCATCGCAACAGATATTAAACTGTCTGGATGTAAAATGCGGCAGAAATTCGCGGTACATGTCGGCAAGAAGTTTTTTTGCCCGGCGGTCGGTTACACAGAGCGTCCAGGGGTCTTCGCTCCAAGTTTTCACTCCCTGACGCCGCAGGTCCGCAGGTTCCACCTCGGCGAGCTTGCGGTAACGCGGCAGGCGGAGAATTTTCTCAAAATGGCCCAGCGAAGCCAGCGATGGGACAAAATCAATACCGTTGCGGCGACAGGCTCCATCCACCGCCACCATATCTTCAGCGGAAAGCGGAGTTGTATTAGCACTTATGTCCGGATGACTTGGAAAAGAAAACACATTTTCAATGTACATTTGAAATTCGTTTATTTTCAATTCGGCCAACTGGTCCACCAGGGCCAATAATGTTTTGCGCGTCGGCACCTTGCCACGGGATACATCCAGATAAAATCCGCGGCGGGTGAAGTCCGGCCAATCGACAATACTCATGGTCGGCCATTGCTTATTATTCCATGCCGCCAGTTGACGCAGTGTTTGCAAGGCATAAACCCCACCCTGCACCGTGCCAGCCTCAACCCTTACGCCATCGGAAGCGATGGAAAGACGGTAGCCCTGCGGATGGGGTAAAGCGGATGCGGGACAAATTTTAAGGCGAATGGTTGCGGCGTTTATCTGGCTGGCAGTGGGATGGGTAATGGCCTTCCAGGTATTGTCACGCACGGCGAGGGCGACGGCCAGCTTTTTAGCGGTATATGCAATGGATTCGCGGTCCGATTGGTCTTGATTTTCATAGTGATCCAACACGATGATTCCGGTTTTCGGAATTTTCCAAAAGCCAGCCATGGCTTTAAGTTTTTTGGGAATGGGGAGCAGCGGAATATCAATCATAAAAGCCTTCCATAAGTGTAAAGATACCGAAAAACACCCAAAGAGTCTTGTTAACAACAACATTTGAGGGGAGTTTTTCTAAGGAGGATATATACTGCCGCACGGCTATGAATGACACCTTTGTTTCGACAAAGAATTGTGGTCTAGCTCTCAAGTCCTGCAAGTATCAGGCGTGCGGACAAAATACCCGCATCGAGGCCTAATATCGACGCCGAAACTATGCCGGGAACGGCGGGAGGCAGGTGAGGACAGCCGCGCTCCCAGGACAAGCCTCGATCCGCTAAAAAAATGGGCAGACCGGACGGGACGCGCCGGGCTTGCCGGATTGGCGTGATCGCGTAATATGGTTGACCGGTGGATCCCGGAGCTGAAGGAGCCTGTGAAGATTCAGTTTAAACGGAGAAAACGATATGGAACGAACCCTCATTATTCTTAAACCCGACGCGGTGCAGCGTGGTCTAGTTGGCAGCATCATTTCACGATTTGAAACCAAGGGATTCCAGATTGTGGCCATGAAACTTGCCCGCATAAGTCCCACAACGGCGGCGGAACATTACGCCATGCACCAAAACAGGCCCTTCTACAAATCGCTGGTAAAATTCATGACCAGTGGTCCGGTAGTGCAACTGGTTTTACAGGGTAATAACGCCATTGAAGTCTCACGCAAACTTATGGGCGCAACGTTTGACTTCAAAGCTGAACCGGGAACCATTCGTGGTGATTTCGGACTTTCCAGCAGCTTTAATCTTATACACGGCAGCGATTCACCAGAGGCGGCAACAGCGGAAATCAAGCGGTTTTTCACGAATGAGGAACTCCATGACTATCCCATGGCACAAGCGGCATGGGTATATGAGATGGACAGCGGAAAACCCCAGTAAATAACCCGTGAAAACCCGTTCAACCATTCACGGAACGGCACAGGAGTATCGCCATGATCGTTAAACACAGTTCGCAGGTTGAAGCCCATCCGGTGACGATGTCGGGTGCGTGCGACGTTCAAATGCAGATGCTTCTTGGACCGGCGGAAAACTGTCCGAATTTTGCCATGCGTAAATTCTCCGTGGCACCCGGCGGCCACACCCCCCATCATCAGCATAATTATGAACATGAGGTGCTTGTGCTCGCCGGACGGGGCGTGGCCATTGGACCCGCGGGTGAGACGCCGCTTGCGCCTGGAGATGTCATTTATGTACCGGCCAACGAAATGCATCAGTTTCAGAACCGGTCGGACACCGGCTTTGAATTCATCTGCCTTGTGCCAGCCAGTGTGCATAAGCCCGTGAACTGTTCAGTATAATTTACGCGGGCAGATAAGCCCGCAGACCGGGTTTGGTATGAGTGTGAACCAGCCGAAAACGGCCCGCTTGCCCGCAACTAGCGATCTCACCGATGGAGCCAGCATCGATGTCGCAGGCCATAAACTGACGCTTTTCACCGAAGCCCCGCGCTTGTTCGCCGCCATGCTGGCTGACATTCACGCCGCACAGCGTTTTATCTGGCTGGAAACCTACATTTTTGCCAACGATGAAAGCGGCCATCGCATCGCCGAAGCCCTCATGCGGCGTGCCAAAGAGGGCCTGGATGTTCGCGTACTGTATGACGCGGTGGGCAGCCAGAAAACCGGGACGGATTTTTTCACGGCCATGCGCAGCGCCGGCATAAAGGTTCACGCCTACCACAGCCTGTGGGAGGCGCTCCGTCGCTTTTCCCTTTTTACCATTTTCAACCGCCGCGACCATCGTAAACTGCTGGTAATTGATGAGCTTTGTGCCTACTTCGGCGGGATGAATATCGTTGACCATGGACGGGATTTCCGCTTCCTGAATGTGGATGAACGCGAGGCCCCAACCACCGGGTGGCGCGATCTGCATCTGCGAATCTCTGGTCCTAAACAAGAGGAAGTTGCGCAGAGTTTTGAACGATCTTGGCTGCACGCCCGGCGTCAGTATCTGCCACCCCGCCCGACGGAATACCGTCGGGTAAAACTGGGAGATGGGCGGGAATCAATTCATTTTTATGACAGTGGCCCGGGGCTTGAGTTCAGCCGCGCCCCGCGTGTTTATCGCCGCCTGCTGCGCCGCGCGGAAAAAAGCATCGTCATTGCCATGGCCTACTTCATTCCAGTGGGCCGGGTAATGGGCCAATTGATGAGCGCGCGGCGGCGTGGTGTGCGTCTGTATGTGATTGTTCCGGCTAAAACCGATGTTCTTGTGGCGCAATATGCCACGCGATATTTGTACAAAAAACTGTTGCGTTCTGGAATTCGGCTTTTCGAGCGTAACAACCGCGTCATGCACACCAAACTGGTGATTATTGACCGGCAATGGTCCATCGTCGGGTCGGCAAATATGGACCCGCGCAGTCTGTGGACCAATCTGGAATTTCTGGCGGTTATTCGATCCGAGCATTTCGCACAGGAAGTCAGTCGCATTTCCCTTTATGAAATGCACCACAGCACACGCATCAAGTTGGCCCAACTGGCCCACAAAACCCTGCGCGAGCGTTTGCTTGATTT
>JAJYPG010000017.1 GCA_021795535.1 Planctomycetota bacterium | reverse complement strand
CCGCCAAATCCAGCCCCTTTTCCTGAGCAATTTTGCGTGCCAATGGCGAAACGCGAAGAGGCGCACCAGAAGCCGATGACTGTATGGGCGATGAATCTGGAGATGCCACGGGAGCTGGAGCTGGAGTAGGAAGTGGGGACGGTCCCGGAGTCGCCGCAATTGGCGCGGGAGCCGCCGCCGGTGTTGCCGCTGGCACCGTTGGCTGATTGGCCACCTGACCATTACCTGTTACCGCTGCAACCCCTTTGGCCACTGCGGCCACATCCTCGCCCGGCTTGGCCAACACAACAATCAAACCACCCACGGGTACCTTGCCCCCTTCGGGAATCACAATTTTGGCCACCGTTCCCGCTTCAAACGCCTCAAGTTCTTGCGTGGCTTTATCAGTTTCCACTTCGGCAATAATGTCGCCGGGTTTGATGGTATCATTTTCTTTCTTAATCCAACGCACCAGAGTGCCATCGGTCATGGTATCAGAGAGCTTGGGCATTGTGATTTCAATGGGCATGAAACATCCTTTTTATTTATCCGTTGGTTCAGGTCAGGTCAATCCACCGGACCAGCCAATTCTTCTATAGTGTAGCCCGCCGAAGGCCGTCCGTTAAGTGCCACCGTCCCGGCAAGGGAAATTACCACAATCGGAATGATTCCAGCAAATGCCTTTGGTCCCGCTCGTGCATGGTAGCCAGACGCTCACGCAACGCGGCGGAGTTTGGTTGATAGGTATTAAAATGGATCGCAACATCCGTCAGCAGACGAACCAACCCATCAAAATCGTCCAAATGAATTGTTTCAGCGGCGATATGCGGGCCAGATGTGGCAATTGCCGCATCCATTCCAGATTCGGCCATATTGTGGTAATTGCCCAGCGCCAGGCAGACGGCTGCGGCATCGTAGCCGAAAACGGCAAAGGCTGTGGTGTTGCAGGTGCCTCCATCCATGAGTTGCCGCTGATAAATAAAAGAACTGTCAATATCCGCAATTCCGCCCGCTCGCATGGAAATAAAGCGTGTCAGGGCCGGGCTGAAGGTTAAGGCCTTGTCTCCCACCCGAATAACCGGCCCGCGGCCCTGCGGTACATGTGGCAGGGCCTTGCTGGTTTCAATGCCAATAATGGATGAACCGGCGGGAATTAACGCGCGGCTTGCCACCGCCAAAGCCCCGGCGAAACCGACTTCCTCCGCGCGGGTCAGCAGCAGCCGAAAATTAACCGCCGCCTTATTTTCCATCAATGCTTCAAGCACATTCAGCCCGACCGCCGCCCCCGCCAGATCATCACACACGCGGGCGGCGAAAATTCTGTTGTGCAGGCGTGGCTCGGGTAAATCCCATAAACCAATGTCGCCCGGCATAATTCCGTGTGCCGCAATTTCCCGTGGCCTGGCCAGAATGGCTCGCATAGGCTCATTGCCGACCGCCGGTTCCACGGAAATCACCTGTGTGCCAATCCAATAGCCGACGGGCTTTTGGGCCGTTGCATGAGGAAAAACCAGCGGGGAATCTGGCCGCCATATCCGGACTTTTGCCTGGTCAAAGCAAGAGGGTTTCACGCCGCCACGGAAAATTGTTCGCAGGTTTCCATCGGGTAGAATATTTTCCACCACAAAGCCTGGATGGTCTATATGGGCTTCCAGTACCAGTTCCCGGCACTCCGGCGGCCCGGCGCGATAGTGCAGGTGCAGATTTCCCACCTCATCCGATTGCACCTCAATCAATGTCCGTCGAGCCGGGGCATTGGCCCAGTCGCGTATGAAAGCGGCCACGTATGCCTCGGCATACGGTGCGGTGGGCAGATTGCAGATGGCGAAAAGTGTGGCATGATTATCTGTCATGATGAAGATTGATCCGGATTTTCGGGGGATTGGTCCGGAGCCATCGGCACCGGCGGGGGAGTGGCAAGCAGACTGCGGCGTGGCGATTCGGTCGATGGTGTTTGGCCATTCACAAAAATATCGCTGGTGGGCTGGCCATCCACATTATATCGTATTAACATGTATAGTATTGTATTGCTGCTGAACCAGAAGGAGATGACATAGGCCCCCAGCAGGCTTATCAGCATGAAAAGCCAGAAGTACATGGCCAACGCGCCTACGTATTCACTCCAGTTCATGGCCCACCAGTTGATCGGGGGGATCAATTGACCAAGTCGCGGCGTGGCCCATATGCTCGCCAGCTTTCCGCCGCCGGTGTACCAGCCATGCGTAAGACCGAAAAATCCCATGCCCCAGCCCGCCACACCATGAACCGCATACAGGAGAACGAACAGAGCCAAGGTCAGAAAAATATAGGTCAATGCGCCATAAATCAGGGTTATGATCGAATATAAAAGCATCCGCCATGGACATGAGTAGACATAGCTGAAACTGCGGCTGATGGCGTCAAAGGAATCGGACCCTTCCACCGCCAGTGTGGGATAAATAAGACTCGCGCCGCCAACGAGGCCCAATACCATAAGCATGATGATAAATCCGCCGATCAGAAAGATAACAAAACACAGTCCGATCAGAATTTCCCCAAGAATCGGTATCGCCCCCAGCATCGCGATGGCTCCGAATCCCAATGACGTTCCGAAAATTGTCGCCAATGGCAAAAGCGGGGCCTTAATGAATGAGCCGATGTGCGCACGCACAAAGCGGATGACCTCCTGCGACTCCGGGTGATGGCCCGCCAATTTCAGGGCGGAATATCGGCAGATAAAGGCTCCGGAAAATGCGATGGAGGCCAGTGAAATTGCCAGAAAGATCAGCACGCTAAGGAGGTAAGCCGCACGGCGGATAAAAACCGTCACAGTGTTTTCATGCATTCTTTTCTGCATTGGGGCGGCACCAGTCAGCAGCCAGCATGGCGCGGTGATAAACATGTTGGCCAGGCATCCGGCAATGGTGTGGGATTTCCATATCCGATGAATGGATTGCGGTGCCAATCCAAGATGAATTTGCCAGACCGGAGCTTTTGCTTCGGTATCAGTGGAGGAATCCGCCGGTTCAACGCGCACCAGACCAAGCGTATTGCTTATAAGATCGGAAAATTTGCGGTGTTCAAAACGCAAAAGGGCGTCAAAAATTCCGCGCCCGGCTGTGTGTTGCACCGCACGCATCTGAGCCAGCAGCATCTTGGCGGCATGCTGTCGCATAATGGCGGGCTGGATGACGGTTCCGTCCGCGGCCATGGGTGATATTTGATAGGAATCGGCCACGGTGCGATGAAATTGCTTCTCAAAGGCATTTTGCAGCATGTTATATGCCGCCTGTGGATTATGGCTTAAAGCTTGAATTTTCGTCGCGGGCAAATTTCCCGCGTAGGTATCCAGTACCTGTGCCAGAAGTTGCTGGCGGTTGTCCTGGGCCTGAAGAACGTATGTGCGGTAATGCGCCGCGTTCATGGTTTGATAGTCGCTTATTTCGCCGGGTAGGACCTGGGGACCCCACAGGCCATCTAATGTCCGGCCCGCGGTGTATATGCACACAATTGCCAATAACGCCACCAGCCAGTTCGCCGGTTCAATGGCCAGACGGAATGCGCGGAATAGCTGGCTGAACTCAAACACGCGCGACCAGGCCACATCGCGTAGAACAAATGCTTCCGGTGGTTGACTCCGCGATGAAGATGAAAGTTTTTCAGTCATGGCCGAATATGGTAACAGGGGTATCGAATGAAACAAAGCCCTCACGCCTGAGAGTCCCCATTACTCCGGCCTCTACCTCCATCAGGTTTGTGGTTCGGATGTCAACAGTTATCTGAATCCGGAAGTCGTTTTTGCCAGCCATAGCCGACATTTTCGATTTTGCCACAACCGTCGGTCCTGACTTATTTACAGCAATTCCGCAAGCCATTCGATGGGGTGAAGAGGTTTTTGTCTTGCGGCGTGTTGTATCTGATGGCGGCAAGAGGTTCCAGGTGCCAGGATGGCCACATCAGCGGAGGCCAGCCGGACGGGATCAAATCCTTTCTCACTGAATATTTTCAACGATAATTCATAGTGATTCCGCGTATAACCAAATCCGCCGGCCATGCCGCAGCAGCCGGTATCGAGAACCTTCGCATTGCCATCACAAAGCCGATTAAGCAGTGCGGCATCATCGTTCGTGCCCCACAATGCTTTGGCATGACAATGGCCATGGAACAAAACCGGGCCATTGGGTTTCCGCCGTGGCGACGGGGTAATGGGATGGTCTTTCCAGCGGCGCTGTATAAAGTCGGTGGGAGACATGGCTTTAAGAGCCAGTTGAGCCAGAACTTCCGGCTTGCCGACGCCGTGCGTTTGCTGCCAGTCGTCCAACATGGCACTAAGGCAGGATGGTTCACACACCACAATGGCAACGACATTGCTATCCAGAATTGCGGGTGTCAGGATGGTCAATGTATTTTGGATGGTTTGCGCGGCTTTTGCGAGCAGGCCGTTGGAAATCATGGCTCTACCGCAGCAGGCATTGCCGATAAGCTCCACACGATAACCCAGCCGTTGCAACACGCGCGTGGCCGCCGCACCAATATGCGATTCATTAAAAGCGGTGAAGCAATCGGCAAACAGCACCACGGTGGGGGCGTTAACGGGATTGTCTGCGGCCAACTCTGTTCGGAAGCGTTTTTGCAGCGATATGGAAAAATCCGGCAATGACCGCTGCGGTGCCAGGCCCAACAACCGATTCATGAGTCCGCGCACGGGACGCAGATTCTGAAAGCCATTGGCGAATCCGGGCAGAACGGAGCTGGCGCGATTGAGCAAATGCACATTTCCAAAAATGCGGGCCGCCAGCGGCAGGCCGGTTTCACGATAGCGTTGTGCCGTGTATTCCGCTTTCAGCCGGGCGATGTCCACGTTGCTGGGACACTCGCTTTTGCAGGCTTTGCAGGATAAACACAAATCCAGCGTCTCAATGGTGTCGGCATCGTTCCAATTCGGGCGATCAGGCGTGCCAAGAATGCTGCTGCGCAAGGCGTTGGCCCTTCCCCGCGGAGAATGCCGTTCATCAAGGGTGGCGCGGTAAGACGGGCACATGGTGCCACCAGATGTCTTGCGGCAAAAACCGGATCCATTGCACATTTCCACCGCGCCGTCGAACGATTCCTGGTCAGAATAATCAAAATATGTTTCTATGCCAATGTTCTGGCTTGTTCTCTGGGCCTGTTGCCGGAGGTGGGTGGTGATGGTTTCCAAGCTGCCGGGATTGACTATCATGCCCGGATTCAAGATGCCCGCAGGATCAAAAATCGCCTTGATTTGGGCGAAGGCACGCATGAGTTCCGGGCCGAAATACTCCAAAAGCAGCGGCCCGCGCACCCGCCCATCGCCATGCTCGCCGGACATCACGCCGCCGCAATCCCGGGCCAGACGGGCGGTTTCCAAGGCAATTTCCTGCATGGCCCGCAAATCCGCAGGCTCATGCAAATCCAACATCGGGCGAATATGCAATACACCCACAGAAGCATGGGCGTAAAAGGCGGCCGTGGTGCCGTGGGCCTCCACAATACACTTGAAACGTTTAATAAATTCTGCCAAACGCCGCACGGGAATGGCGTTGTCCTCCACAAAAGTCAGGGGCTTGCGTTGGCTGGATAACGCATGAAGCAGCGCTTCGGCACTTTTACGCAGTGTCCAGGCCTGATTCATTTCCGCCGCCTGCCGGAAGATGCGCGCCGCGGGAGCCGCCAGCGCGGGATGGGAAAAACAGGCGTCAAGTTCGGAACTATTGTTTTCCGCCTGATATTCCACATACAAAATGGCGGCGGGGAGTTGACCCTCAATCAGCGGCAAGACATCCAATTGTCGGCGCGCCTCGGAATTGGCTTGTGCAGCCTGCAATACCGCACTGTCCAGCAGTTCCACCGCGCTGGGTTTGGTATCCAAAATCGGCAGCAGACGATCCAGCGCCTGTTCCAGAGAATGAAAGGCCAATATGGCCAGACTGCGCGCCGCGGGTATCGGATGGAGTTTTAATCGCGCGGCGGTGACCACCACCAACGTGCCTTCGCTGCCGCAAATCAACCCGGTGAGGTCCAAATCCTCCGCGGCAACACCCGCGTCCAATTGCCGCAGAATCAAATCAAGCGAATACCCGGCATTTCGGCGAATAAGCTTGGGAAATTTTTCGCGAATAAGTTCGGCATGTTGCCGGACCACGTCGGCGACCTGCCGGGCCAGTTCGCGTGCCACGGAATCCTGCCGTCCCGCACCCGGGTAAAACCAGACAGATCGGCCATCCGCCAGTACCGCCTGCGCTCCGGCAAGGTTTTCACTGGTGCGGCCATACCGGATGGACCGTGCCCCGGCGGCATTATTGCCAATGCAGCCACCCAACGACGCCTGAGCGGTGGTGGCCGGATCAGGGGCAAAAAACAAACCTGTTGAGGCCAGTTCACGATTTATCTGATCAATGGTCATGCCGGCTTCAGCCACGCATGTCTGTTGATCGCTGTTGATTTCCCCCAGATGGCGGAAGTGTGGTGATAAATCAACCACCAATGCCCGGTTGGTGCATTGCCCCGCCAGGCTTGTGCCCCCGCCGCGCGGCAGAACGGGAATATGTTGCCGCTGACAAAATTCCAGCAGTGTTGAAATCTGCAATACCGAAAGCGGAATCACCACACCCAACGGCAAAACCTGGTAAAGCGATGCGTCCGTGGCATACAATATTCGGTCATGCGCCGTCAACCGCAGCGTGCCAACATCCAATTGCCGCAGCGCCGCGGTAAGGTCAAACGCGTGGCCCTGATTTAAGGAATCGTCCGCCACCACCGCCAATGATATATGTCGTTCATCCATGATGGGCCGCATGATAACGGAATGGGTGTACAGGTTGCAAATTGTGAAGAAAGGCCCGCATCCATGTATAGAGAACACCCCTTCACCAAACCGTCTGAATATCGGCGGTTTGTCCCAGCCAACGGCAAACAGTCGCGGCGAGCGGGCTGCTGATAAATCAGATGCCTGCCGCACGCGGGTTTACAAATAAGTTGTCGTGGCCGGGAATTATCAGGTCGGCAATTTCGTACAGTTCCGCCATGGATTCGGTTGCACGGCGAATGTCAAAACATTCCTGAAAAACCTTGCCGGCTGCGAAGTGGCCTGCGGTGGGCACGGCATCGCCGGCAATTATGATAGTGCTGGTGGGAAGACTGACCAGCAGTCCACACTGTCCTGGTGTATAGCCCGGCAGGGGGAACAGGCTCACATCCTCCAGCAGTTCATCCGGAGCGGGACGGACTTTTTCCAGGAGCTTGAGTTCATCCGCCAATACCTGAGCATCCGTGCGGGCAGATTCGTCGGCATAGCGCTGGGCTTCGTTAAGCGCATTTTTTGCCGCGGTGATTTCATCATCGAGCATGAACCATTGGGCGTGTTTGAAAAGCCCCAGTGCCCGGCGGTGTGCGGGTCGCCAGTTGGTAAGAAAAACCTGCGTAATGGCGGGGGGCTTAAGCCCGGTTCTCTCAAAAATCCGGGCTTCCAAGGCTGGTGGCGGCAGGGCCGGGTCCACCAGAACAATGCCACCATCGGCCTTGATCATGGTGGTGGTGGCGTGGCTGGTTCGCACGGGTTGCTTTTCGTCCCAGAGCGAATTTTTTGCCAGGGCACTGATACTGATCACAAAAACCTCCATACACCCTTCCTGCTTTCTATCTTCCGTTGCCACCAACACATGACCGTCACATGACTGCATTGCCAATTGGGTATGTTAACCCAACAAAATCAGGGTTCAACCGCCAATTCCGCCAGAAGACAACGCGGTACGCCAATATCGCCAATCGAACATTGCCCTGTAAACGATATGGCGGTGGGCTGGGCAAAGCCTATCTTCATGCCACAGAAGCTGACCGTATGCGTGGCACGCACGGCTGTTCCCAGTGGCCTACCGGAATCACAATCCAGCCCGGATGGAATATCCGCACTTATGATCCGGCGGTTTGAAGCATTGATTCGGTCCATTATCGCGGCCACATCGCCTGAGACTGGCCGGGTCAAACCCGTGCCGAAAATGGCATCGACAATCGCATCATCCACATGGCTCCGTTCCAGCCATGCGGCAAGGACCTCGTCCACCGGCAATGGGCCTGTTGGTTCATCTATGGTTATTCCCATGCGGATGATGGTGGCAAGTTGTTCGCCTGCGGTATTGCGGAATTTGTTGCGCGGTGCCAATAGTAAAACGTCCACTGTGTGTCCGCAATTGGCCAGATGCCGCGCCGCCACCAGGCCGTCACCACCGTTATTTCCCGGCCCTGCCAGGACTATAATGCGGGATTCCGCGTGGGTGTATGCACGGGTAATATCTGCCAGAACCCGCCCGGCATTTTCCATCAGTGCGGAAATGGTCATGCCAAAATCATTGACGGCTCGCCGATCCACTTCCGCCAGAGCGGCACGTGAGAACCAGAGTGGTTGATTGAGATTGCCTGTCAAGGGAATTGGTCTCCTGCCAGATTATTTGCCTGACGCCACCGGTACTAAGGGCGTGAGTTTGGCTTTTAAGTAGCGCCCCGTGTGACTGTTGGGATGGGCGGCTATTTCCTCCGGAGTGCCCACGGCGACAACCGTGCCGCCGCCCGCGCCGCCTTCCGGCCCAAGGTCAATAATCCAGTCGGCACATTTAATCACATCCAGATCATGCTCAATAATCACCACAGTGTGGCCGGCATCCGCCAGCCGATTCAGCACGTTGAGCAAATTATGGATGTCTGCAAAATGCAGGCCGGTGGTTGGTTCATCCAGCACATAAAGGGTGTGCGTGGTGGAGGGCTTGCCGAGTTCCGTCGCCAGTTTGACCCGTTGAGCCTCGCCGCCGGAAAGTGTGGTGCTGGATTGTCCGAGTTGCACATAGGAAAGCCCGACATCATTGAGAGCCGCAAGCATGGCGCGAATATTGGAAAAGCTGTCAAAAAAGGCCAGAGCTTCTTCAATACGCATGTTCAGAACATCGGCGATGGATTTTCCGCGGTATTTTACTTCCAGCGTTTCGCGGTTGTAGCGTGTGCCTTTGCATTCCTCGCAAGTGACAAACACATCGGGCAGAAAGTGCATTTCTATGCGTTTAATGCCCTGTCCCTGGCAGGCTTCACACCGCCCGCCCTTTACATTAAAACTGAATCGCCCAAGCTGATAGCCACGCATGCGGGCCTCGCGCGTTTTGGCATAAAGCTGGCGGATCAGATCAAACACGCCGGTGTAGGTGGCCGGGTTGCTGCGCGGTGTGCGGCCAATGGGGGATTGATCTATTTCAATCACTTTGTCTATGTGTGACAGCCCGATGATCCTGCGATGTTTGCCGGGGTGGTCCTTGCCGCCATAAAGTGATCGCTTGAGCGTCTTAAGCAGAATGTGGTTGACCAGGGAGGATTTTCCCGATCCGGAAACGCCGGTGACGCAGATCATTACGCCAAGCGGGAATTTCACGTTCACATTTTTCAGGTTGTTTTCCGCCGCCCCTAAAATTTCCAGGCAGCGTGAATGATCCACTTCACGGCGTTTCGCGGGCAGTGTAATTTGATATTCCCCGGTAAGGTATTTCGCCGTTATGCTGTCGGGTGAGGCCAGTACGTCCGCCACGGTTCCCTGCGTCATAATACGCCCGCCATGCGATCCGGCTCCGGGACCGACATCCACCAGCCAGTCGGCCGCGCGAATGGTGTCTTCATCATGTTCCACCACAATGGTGGTGTTGCCAATGTCCGTCAGGTGCCGCAGTGTGGTAATGAGTCGGTCGTTGTCCCGCTGGTGCAGGCCGATGGTCGGTTCATCCAACACATAACAAACGCCCACCAGTCCGGAGCCAACCTGTGTGGCCAGGCGAATACGCTGTGCTTCACCACCGGAAAGTGTCCCGGTCTGCCGGTCCAGCGTCAGATATCCCAGCCCCACATTGTTCATGAATCCCAGGCGGGCGCGAATTTCCTTTACCACCGGGGCGGCGATTAATTCCTGCTCGCCGGAGAAATTCATCTGGTTGAAAAATTCCAGGCCGGCGGAAATGGTCATCGCGGTCATCTGCCGGATATTGTGCGGGCCTATTTTCACGGACAAAGCCTGTGGCTTAAGGCGGTCTCCATGGCACTTTTCGCATGCTTGTTCGCTCAAATACTGATGCAGCCGCGATTTCACAAATTCGCTGTCGGTATTTTCCCAACGCCGCTGCAAATTGGGAATAACACCTTCAAACGCAACTCCATATTTTGCCTTGTCTTTGGCGGTGGTGCCGTGCAGCAGAATAGCCTTGGATTTGGCGGGTATATTTTCAAACGCAATATCCTCGGAAACCCCGAATGTCTGGCAGAATTGCCGGAGCATTCGTTTGTAATAAATGTTCATTCGCTTGCCGTTGCGACCAAAAGGTTCAATCGCTCCCTCATCGAGGGAAAGCGTTTTATCCTGAACAATCAGGTCCTCATCCAGCTCCAGAATATTTCCCAGGCCATCGCATTCGCTGCACGCACCGTATGGGCTGTTGAAAGAAAAAAGCCGGGGGGAGAGTTCCTCCAGTGAACTTTCCGGGTGCCGCGGGCAGGCATAGCGCGAGGAATAGGGGCGGTCAATCCATTTGCCCTCTTCTTCAGAGCAGATGTAAACCAGTCCGTCAGC